>NZ_JAPDBZ010000152.1:0-9370 GCF_027705505.1 Aeromonas sp. QDB56 | reverse complement strand
TATCTGGAAAAGGTACTGGATGCTGGGTTGGCTAAATTGACCTCAATTTAACAATTTGTTCACGCTCTCACCCTGTGTGGCGAAGCGGTCTGCGCTGCGAGCCATTAGCGACAACGCGGCAGCTTGGCCATGCAAAAGCAGTCGTCCAACCCGACGATAACTGGCGCCAGCAAAAGGTATTGAATTTGGCAGCCGCCTTTTTCGGTGCCAAACCGTTGCAGCTTGACCATCCATGGCTGCAAACACGACTTGCTCATTTGGCTAATCCGCTATTGCTGGCAAGGCTCGATGCCAGACAACAAAAGGATGGTTCCATTTTGCTGCCACTTGGCCATCCGCAGCACGGTCGCGTTGGGTTTCATTTGATTTCGCCATCGGCAAACCATGATGAAAAACGTCATTATATTCAGACGTCTGGCTGGTTGACCGGGGCATCTATCACGATTGAGGCCCTGCCTAGCGCATCGCATGCGCCAACCGCAATCTGTGAGGGCGTGGCGACCGGTTTATCCGTTGCGCTGTTTTGGCCGGGCAACGTGGTGATTGCGCTAAGTGCAAATAATTTGGCAGCAGTGCGTGCCACGCTCAATGAGCCGGTTTGCTTTATTGCTGACAATGATCAATGGAAGCCCGCAGTGGGCAACGTCGGGATCAGCTCGGCATTGCAGGCCGCAAAAGAAGGTGATCGGGTGATCTGGCCTCGCTTCGCGCAATACCTGCATACCCGTCAACCGACGGATTTCAACGATTTGTTATTGCTGGCAGGCAAGGATGAAACCCTGCGTCAACTGTTGGCATTAAGGGACATTCCTTAAGGAGGGTGCGAATAAGCACCCTCCACAACGAAACTGAACAAAATAGTTTATTAAATTCAAATACTTACAAAGGCGCATTTTTATGTTTGGTGACTTATTCGCACCTTCCCTAGCCCGCGCCGAGCTGACCCGTTATCTGGGACGCCAGTTTCAGCGTGATTGCCGCTATTTCATCGGCCAGTTGCAATACGCGGCAAATGAAGCGGCTAACCAGCCAGAGCTCCGCTCAGAACTCAAAGAAAAACCTAATCAAGACGCTCAGAAGCTCTGCTTGGTATTGCAAGAAAAGGGGTTGCTGCAATGCTCATCAACGCAGAACAAGAGCCTGCAATTTAGCGACAAAGATACCTGCCACTATCTCGCAGGGCGATGGCTCGAGGAGCTGACTTACATTAATGCACTGGACTGCGGCTTTGACGAAGTCGCTATGAGTGTTGAAGGTGAGTGGCAAACCCAGGCATTCAAACAAAACAATGAACGTGGCAAAAATAATGAATTCGATGTGCTGATCTGTCACAACAACCAGCTGCTCACCATCGAATGCAAGGCCAAGTACTGGGGAGATCACCAGCAGGGAGAGAGCACCAATCAGGATGTAGTCCTCAAGCTCGAGAGCCTGGGACGCAAACTGGGAGGACTGTTTGGTGAGCGCCTGCTGATCAGCGCCCGCCCCTTGCCTGACGAGATGGTTCAGCGCGCCAGGGATAACCGCATCGCGCTATGCGACAGGGCTGATGGCAGAACTATTCGTGCTGAGTTACAACGTTACTTCGACAAGATGAATTGACTTGGGTCATTTATATAAGGACGTAGATGAACTATCTGATTAGCCGTCACCCTGGTGCGATTGAATGGTGTCTTAGCCAGTCATTGGTCATCGACTCAATGCTATCTCACCTTGATCCTGCTCTCATTTGTGCCGGTGATCTGGTTATAGGCACACTACCACTGCCTATGGTGGCAGAGGTACAGCAACGCGGGGCCCGCTACCTGCACCTTTGTGTTCCGCTGACGCCTGAATTGCGCGGTATGGAACTCAGCGCTAATCAGTTGGATCAACTGAAAGCCTCGCTCGTCGAATTTCGGGTCGAGGCCGTTGATAAAAGGCCAACACTTTAAGACCCTTTCCAGATGAATGGGGTATTTACGCGCATTTGATTAGAGGAAACCACATTGAATCACATATTGCTGGCTGTATCCGGAATGACCCCACAAATCATTACCGAGACCTTGTATGGTATCTATCGCCAAGATCCTGCCAAATATCCCACACGTATCGAGGTCATCACCACCGGCGATGGTCGCGATCGCTTGGTGAAAAATCTCTTAGGAGAGGATAATCCGATTGAGCGCCTGCAGCGTGACTATAAACTCCCTCCAATCACTTTTACCGTGTCCGACATTAAGGTGCCCTGTGGTGATAATGGCCAACCGCTCGATGATGTCCGTAGCGAACGGGAGCAGGAAATCATCACAGATTTCATTACCCGATACGTCCGTTCTCTCACCGCAGATCCTGAATTGGCAATTCATGCCTCACTCGCAGGTGGCCGCAAAACAATGGGATTTGCTCTAGGTTATGCCATGAGCCTGTTTGGCCGCCCCCAAGATTGCCTTAGCCATGTCTTGGTTAGCGATCCCTATGAGCGTGTGCCTGATTTTTACTACCCGACACCCACGCCTATCTGGCGGGCAGATTCACGTAATGAAGCACAACATGATTTAAGTCAGGCTGAGGTGACGCTCGCCACCATTCCGCTGGTGTTGATGCGCGAAGAGATGCCAACCACCCTAATCAGCAAAGCTGATTTGAGCTATACCCAGACAGTCGAGCGGATTAACCGCGCCAATGCACTTACGTTTGACACTGCCAAAGTCACCCTCGACTTTGAACACATGAGTGTCTGGTGCGACGACATAGAAGTGCTGCTTAAACCCGATTGCTTTGCCTTCTACAGCTGGATGGCACAAGACAGCAAGGCGAACCCTGGCGAAGGGCTGGACGCGCCACGCGAAGGGATGAAAGAGCGGGAACTTGACAGACGCTTGGCCGCCTTCTTCAGAGCGGCAATCCATCCCTCAGCCCAGGTTGATGACAAGAGTTCACTCGAAGATCTCTTTGAACTTGCCACCGATGCCGTCTCTCGGATGACCGAACAAGAAGAGGAGCGTTTTAACGCTGCCGATATTCCCGAGCCAAATCGGATATATCGCAACAAATGGTTGCTGCAAGAAAACAGCACTACCCAATTTTTGTACACAGAACATCCCCAACGCGATCTGGCGACCCTGCTCAAGAACCATAAAAACCTCTGGGTACGGCTACAAAAAGATACCAATGAAACACTAAACCATGCACTGGGGCCCCGTCTGGCCAGTTACTACCAAATCAGCACGGTCGCCAGTTTCAAAGAGGAGGGTAAGCGCACGGCCTTCGAATTCAAAGGGCTTAAACTGAAGCCTGACCATATCCACTTCCGGTAATCCCAACAACTGGTGAGCCAGTTGGGCCGATGGCGGCGCGCTAAATAACTGATCCTAATAGTGCTACACCTTTGCTGTGCCATAGCCATTCCCCGGGAAAGGAGACACGGTATCCATGAAGTGTTTCACTCGAGCCAGCAGGTTGGCCATCCCTCTGCATTGATGATTGCGCGTGATGGTTTCATGCAACTTGTGCCACAGCCGTTCTATGTGATTAACCCAAGGACTGTAAACTGGCTGAAATACCAGGCAGAACTTAGGGTTTTTCTTCAACCATCGCTCGGTCTGTTTGCTTTTGTGAATGATGTAGTTATCGAGGATCAGCGTGATGGTTTTGGCTCGTCGGTAGTGGCGACGCAGCTTTTCCAGCATGGCGATAAACAGGGATGAGTTTTTCTTTATCCCACTGACGTAAAGCACTCTTCCGTTGCCTGCATGGAGAACGCCTGCCAGGTAATGTTTCGCGTTCTGTCCCGGCGTGACAACCCGCTTTTGCTGCGCTCTGAACATCCAGTCGGCCCCTAATTTGGGATTGAGGTCTATATCGACTTCATCCTCATAAAACACCGGATTATCGGCATCACAGCGGGCCAGCGCAGCGTCGATATCCGCCATTTTCTCCTGATAGGCTGGGTCTTTTATCCGCAAGGTCGGCACGGGCCTTCGCCAGACAATGCCCATACGCGGTAACCATCGACGGAGCGTGGAGGCTGCCATATTGAGGCCTGTTAACCGATTGATTTTGATAGCCAATAGTTCGGTACACCAGCGGCTGCGCTGATAACCAAAATCTTGCGGAGAAAACTGCATGAGCAGCACCAGTAAAGTGACAATCTTGGCAACAGGTAAGACTGGGGCACGGCCAGCCGGTAAGGCTTCTAGGGAAGGTGCGAATAAGTCATATGGCACGAGAGCATTTAATGGTAACCCATTGATATTAAATGACTAAAATTTTCATTTTTTGTTCGTGGGATACTTGTTCGCACTTTCCCTAGCGCATCTATGCCTTCATCTCGATACCATCGAAGCCAACGGCCGATGGTCGAGCGAGCAGCGCCGGTAAGGTGATGAACATCAGTGACCGTGCGTCCTTCATGTAACAGCAAGATGGCCATCAAGCGACGAGCATGCCCTTTATCACGGGTGGCATGGATGATTTTGTGAATGCGGCGCCGTTGTGGTCGTGGCAGAGGTGGTAGGATAGGCATCAACTCAGTCCTTTGGGTGTGGCTTGTTTTGTTTAGCGACTAATGAGATCGCACAAACTGGACTGAGTTCCCTTCCTCCAGTGATCTACTATTCGGAACAGCTATTTAGTATGAAGCAAATCCCTGCCGGATCACAGCCATGATAGTCCTACTGAAGGACGCCCTGACTAAAGGGATGAGAGAAATGCCCCCGGGCTGGCCAATTGGCCAGCCCGTTTTTTTTACTGGCCACCGCTATCCTCTCTCCGTAAGCGTCCGGCCACTACCGTCTGGTGAATGGAGGCAGTTGTGGACAAAGTAGTTCCCACTAAAAGTAGTGGGAACCAAAGATGGTGTACACCAATAGTCGTACCAATGGCAGCCGTAAAGGCAGAGCCAATTACTCACGAGAATTCAAACAGCGACTTGTCGAGGCCGCCAACCAACCCGGCGTCTCCGTCTCAAAACTCGCACAGGAGCACGGGATCAATGCAAACCTCTTGTTCAAATGGCGACGTGATGCCAAAGCCGAAGCCCCTGCGTTATATCCCATCGAACTGGTGTTGCCCCCTTCATCCACGGAGATCTTCTTGCCTCCGACCCCGCAGCCCGAAATGCTCACGCCAGAGACGGCCTCTGAACCGACACCATCCGGCACCATCGAGATACGACTGGGGCGTGCAATGGTCGTCATCGATGGCACCGTCGATACCAATGTATTACGAATGATCCTGGAGACCCTGCGCGTATGATCAATCTTCCTACTGGCACCCGGATCTGGATCGTGGCCGGTATCACAGACATGAGAAACGGCTTCAATGGGTTAGCCTCGAAAGTGCAAATGACGTTGAAGGATGATCCCTTGTCAGGGCATGTCTTTATCTTCAGGGGCCGTAACGGGAGTCAAGTTAAGCTCCTCTGGTCTACCGGCGATGGTCTGTGTCTGCTGACCAAAAGGCTGGAGCAGGGTCGGTTTGCCTGGCCATCGGCTCGAAACGGCAAAGTCTTTTTGACGCCTGCACAACTGGCCATGCTACTGGAGGGAATAGACTGGCGCCATCCAAAGCGCCTGGCTAACTCATTGACCATGTTGTAAAAAGTGATCCCCCATGTAAGATGCATGGGTATGGAAAAATTACTAGCCGACGAAATCCTGCGACTGAAACGACTCCTGGCTGAACAGGAGTCACTCAATCGTGTTTTGCATGCAAGGTTGGAAGAGCGGGAGCGCGAAATTGAGCGCCTGCTTGCGCAACTCGACAAGCTGCGGCGTATGTATTTTGGCAGCCAGTCCGAGAAACTCGCTCGTCGTATCGCTCAGACCGAAGCGCAACTGCAAATACTCCAGCAGGAGAGTGATACCTTCACCGGTCGGGTCGATGATCCAGCGGTACCGCGGCCACTTCGCCAGACTCGCATTCGCAAACCCTTCCCTCAAGCGCTTCCCCGCGATGAGCATCGCCTGTGTCCAACAGAGGCTGTCTGCCCGGAATGTGGTGGAGCGCTGGCATACCTTGGAGAAGATACTGCTGAGCAGTTAGAACTGATACGCAGTGCCTTCCGGGTCATCCGCACGGTTCGGGAGAAACACACCTGCGGGCAATGCGATTTCATCATACAAGCGCCAGCCCCATCACGTCCTATCGAGCGGGGTATCGCCGGGCCAGGCTTACTGGCTCGGGTACTCACCTCCAAGTATGCAGAGCACACCCCGCTGTATCGCCAGTCGGAAATCTATGCCCGTCAGGGCGTGGAGCTGAGCCGCTCTGTGCTCTCTGGCTGGGTAGATGCGTGTTGCCGATTACTGTCACCGCTGGAGGAAGCGCTGCGGCAGTATGTGCTGACCGATGGCAAACTACACGCAGACGATACCCCGGTGCCGGTACTGCTCCCTGGCAATAAAAAGACAAAAACAGGACGTCTGTGGACGTATGTACGCGATGATCGCAAC
The DNA here is from genome assembly GCF_027705505.1 of Aeromonas sp. QDB56. Classification (NCBI taxonomy): domain Bacteria; kingdom Pseudomonadati; phylum Pseudomonadota; class Gammaproteobacteria; order Aeromonadales; family Aeromonadaceae; genus Aeromonas; species Aeromonas sp. QDB56. The sequence goes on along the minus strand of NZ_JAPDBZ010000152.1, from coordinate 2,933 downwards.
GCAGGCTCCGCACTGCCGCCAGCCGTCTGGTTCGCTTACTCGCCTGATAGAAAGGGAGTCCATCCGCAAAGCCATCTTGCCGATTTCAGCGGCGTCCTACAGGCAGACGCATATGCAGGATTTAATGAGCTATATCGTGAAGACCGAGCTGCCGGCACGATAAAGGAGGCCGCTTGCTGGGCTCATGCCAGGCGAAAGATCCATGATGTGCATATCCGAACGCCATCGGATAACACAGACGAAGCCCTCAAACGAATTGGTCAGCTTTACAGCCTTGAAGCAGAACTGCGCGGCATGTCAGCAGAACACCGGCTGGCAGAACGAGAACGGCGGGCAAAGCCCTTACTGAAAGAGCTGGAGATCTGGTTACGGGATAGGATGCAGTCGCTCTCGCGTCACTCCGAGTTGGCTAAGGCCTTCGCCTATGCCTTGAATCAGTGGTCAGCACTGACGTACTACACCGAAAACGGCTGGATAGAAGTGGACAACAACATAGCGGAGAATGCGCTACGGCTGGTGAGCTTGGGGCGAAAGAACTTCCTGTTTTTTGGCTCTGACCATGGTGGTGAACGGGGAGCCTTGTTGTACAGCTTGCTCGGCACCTGCCGGTTGAACGGGGTAGATCCGGAGCATTACCTGCGGCATGTACTGAATGTGATCGCAGACTGGCCGGTGAACCGGGTCGGCGAACTGCTGCCTTGGCGTGTTGCTCTACCTGCTGAATAACCTGTCGCTCCTGTCAATACGGCCTTCGCTGGACGCTTACTGACATCTTGGCTGAGCCCTGACGCAAATAATCGGGATTGAGTGGTTCAGAACCTTCCAGTATTTGTGCTGTCGCTTGTTTGATGGCCTCGATACGCGCCTTGAGCACGGCAGAAAGCCCTAACTCATGCTCACGTAACAGCCCCCGCGCAAACTCTTGCACCAAGGGGTTGACCTACAGGGTATCGGTTCGCTCAAGCCACTGCAGGACATCGCTGCTACATAGGCTGCGCAAGATTTCTCCACACTCAGGCTCGCTGTCACTGCCCCGGCTGGACTTGCCAATTAGCCTCAGCACCATCGCCTCATCGAAAGCAGGCCATTCCCGCGAAGCCCGAACCAATGCTTCGATGACGTCCCAATGTTTATGCAGTTGGAATATCAGACTTTTGGGATTTGCCATTCGGTATCCTTGTTCGCTCCCTTGGCCCCAGTCCAAAGAATCATACGATGGACGGCTGGCGTCATTTGACCACAAGAGCATAGAAAGCAACCCAGCTGGCAACAATACTGGATACTTCTACATGTCGTTTTTTCAAGCAGATATCTGACGACTCCGGTCTCCCTTACCGCCATTGCTGCAAATGCTCAAACGCTGAGTGTGGGCCGGACTACCGCCAGGATGTTGGCTTGGATCACGCCTCCAGCAGGCAGATCATGGATGATCGGTATGGAAAATACTCGACGGTAGTGGTCAGTCAACTACCAACGGAAGAGTGGTACGCGAGCTTGGGTGACAACACCCTGGCAGATGCGATCCTGGACCGGCTGATGCACAACGCTCACCGGCTGTCACTGAAGGGAGAATCGATGAGAAAGAGGAGAAGTGAGTTGACCCAATCTGAACAGTCGAGTTAGAAACGAGATGACGTGAGCGCGTTAAGGATCAGGGTGTTCACGTTGGCCGGAATCACTGTTCAACTTCACCGGAATACGCAGGGCCAACACTCTGATTTCCACTGATAACTCCTGGGTCAACATGGGCGTGGCTCAAAAGCCACGATCTTGGCCCAGGTGGGTCAACTTTACTCCGGCGTTAGTGGGTCATTTTTACATCGGCGGTGACATCAATGCGTTAAGGATGATTCCGGTGAGTGTGAACAGTGATTCCGGGATGTTGAACACTGTTTCCGGAAAGGAGGGGCAAAGTGTTCAGGTTGAGGTGTCCTGACAAGATCGGACAGTCCCGGATCAAGCAGCCTGAGCAGTTCTCCAATACCTCTTGTTAAACTCCGCCGGGCTGACATTGCCAAGTCGTGAATGCCGACGCTGGCGGTTGTAAAAAATCTCTATGTATTCCTGAATCGCTGCCTTGGCCTCCGCTCTCGTCTCGAATCTATGGTGGTGAACCAGTTCATTTTTAAGAGACCCCCAGAAGCTTTCTATCGGGGCATTGTCGAAGCAGTTCCCCTTGCGTGACATGGAGGTCTGCATGCCAAATTGTACCTGGAGAGCCCGGTAAGCCTTGGCACAGTACTGACTGCCCCGGTCTGTGTGATGAATAAGCCCAACGGGTGGCCTCTTCTGCTGCACAGCCCGAAACAGCGCCTGACTGACCAACCCGGTGGTCATTCGCTCTCCCATCGCATAACCCACTATCTCACAGGTAAACACATCCTTGAGACCAGCCAGATAAAGTCAGCCTTCGTCGGTGGCAATATAGGTGATCACCGGTCCAGACTTCGTTGGGCTTCGTCGGCGCAAAGACCTGACCAAGGAGATTCTCCGCCACGGGCAGGGAATGAGCAGAATGGGTTGTCGCCTTGAATTTGCGCTTTTGTTTGCAAGACAACCCCATTTCACGGCGCAATCGCCCAATCCGGTCCCGCCCAGCGTAAAATCCTTCGGCGGCCAACTCAGCTTGTAAACGCGATGCGCCATAGGTCTGGCGCGTCTTGCTGTGAGCAGCCCGAATGGCGACCTTGAGTCGTTCATCTTCTTGTTGGCGCTGTGACGGTGGACGCTGGCGCCAGTGGTAGAAGCCCGCACGAGAGACCTCCAGCACACGACAGATAACGGAAATGGGATAGATGTCCTGTTGGTTGGCTATCCACGCGTACTTGGCAGTGACTCCTGAGCAAAGTACGCGGCGGCCTTTTTTATGGTTCATCGCGGCTTTCCGGGGAAGGCCGCCTTGATTTTCAGAAAAAAGTATTCTGAGTCCCTAA
>NZ_JAPDBZ010000151.1:0-9452 GCF_027705505.1 Aeromonas sp. QDB56 | reverse complement strand
GCCATGATCTCGCACCTCAGTAACTGTACGTAAGATCAGTATAGCTCGTGGTGACTGCTAATCATGGGTAATCAGGTTTGCATTTGGTGGGATCAGGAGGGCAGTGGCATCACCCGATTGCGTCCCAGCTCCTTGGCCTTGTAGAGCAGCTTGTCGGTACGCTCGATCAGGGTGTCTGCCGTCTCCTGAGGGATGTATTCCCCCACGCCGAACGAGGCGGTGATGTGATCGATGCGTCGCCCGGATTTGCGATCCAGAATCGACATCCGCTCGATGACGCGACGTAGGCTCTCGGCCATCTGGCGGGTCAGCGCCAGGGCGCGGTTTGGCACCAAGAGGGCAAACTCCTCACCCCCCAGGCGATAGGCGGTTATGCCCTCCTTGCTGGCCTCTCGCAGCCGCTTGCCGACGATGCGCAGCACCTGGTCCCCCAGCAGATGTCCGTATTCGTCGTTGAAGTTCTTGAAGCGATCGATATCGGTCAGGATCAGGGAGAAGGGCTGCTTGCTGCGGATGAGGCTGTCCATCTCGAGATCGAAGGCGCGTCGATTGAGCAGAGACGTGAGCGGGTCCTCGGTGGCCAGCTTCCTCGTCTCGTTCAGGGCCTGTTTCAGCTCCTTGATCTCTTTCTCGGCGCTGCTGAGCTGGTTGCGAAAGTGGAGGGTGGACATGCGTACGTCGCGCGACTCGCGCACGAGATCCCGCAGGATCCCCATGGTGTCTTCCAGGCTGAGCCCCTCGTCGTCTATCTTGCTCAGCTTGTCGAAACTCTTGTCGAGCATCTCCTGAAACAGCCCGGTATCGGAGATGGCATCCTGCATCGAGTGACTCAGCTCGCTGGCCATGGCCGCGAGGTTGAGTTTCATCGCCTCCATCTGCTGCTCGTCCTGGGCCGCAAGGTGCTGGTGGTAGAGACGCTCACAGGTGGTCAGGGAGAAGGTTCCCTGCTGTTTTATCGCCTGATCGACGGCATGGTTGAGTTCGGGCATGTCGCCGGAGACGTAGCTGTACCAAAGGTGATAGTTGTTCGGCGTGGTGGGAATTTGATACTTGATCATCAGGGGAACCGCCTGTTTCAAATAGGCGGCAGATTGGGCGAACGAGTCCTTGCTCATGAGTTCCGAGTCTCACATACCTGCAAACTGTGTCCAGTATGACAGAGAGAATGGCCAAAAGGCAGTCGATGGATGCCATTAGCTCCCCCCTCCGATATAATGTCTGCGTTATTACCTACCCTAAGGCCTGCTTATGTCTCAAAAAGATCCTTTCCTCCAACGCGAGGCCGAAAAATACGAAAACCCCATCGCCAGTCGCGAGATGCTGCTGGAGCTCATCAAGGGCCATGAGAAACCCATGTCCCGGGAAGAGCTGGCCAAGGTCCTCAAGCTGACCGATGAAGAGCCGTTGGAAGCCTTGCGACGTCGTCTGCGCGCCATGGAGCGCGACGGGCAGCTCGTGTTCACCCGCAACCAATGTTACGCCCTGCCGGATCGCCTGAATCTGGTCAAAGGCTATGTGCTTGGCCACAAAGATGGATTCGGTTTTCTGCGCCCCGAGGGTGGTGGAGCGGATCTCTTCCTGAACAACCGCGAGATGCAGCGCCTGATGCATGGCGACTATGCCCTGGTGCAGCCGACCGAGATCGATCGCAAGGGTCGTCAGGAAGCGCGTCTGGTGCGCCTGCTCAAATCCCGCGAGGCGGACATCGTCGGTCGTTACTTCGTCGAGAACGGCGTCGGTTTCGTGGTACCCGATGACAGCCGCATCGGCCAGGACATCATCATCCCGGAAGGGGAGAACAAGGGGGCTCGCCAGAGCCAGGTCGTAGTCGTGCGCATCAACCAGCGCGCCACTGCTCGCTTCAATGCGGTCGGTACCGTCTTGGAAGTCCTGGGTGAGAACATGGCGCCCGGTATGGAGATCGAGATCGCCCTGCGTACCCACGGCATTCCGCACACTTGGCCGGAAGAGGTGACCAAAGAGGTCGCCGGTCTCGGTGAGCAGGTGCCGGAGAAGGCCAAAGAGGGTCGCATCGACCTGCGCGCCCTGCCGCTGGTGACCATCGACGGGGAAGACGCCCGCGACTTCGATGACGCTGTCTTTTGTGAAGCCAAGCGCGGTGGCGGCTGGCGCCTGTGGGTCGCTATTGCCGACGTTTCTGCCTATGTGAAACCGGGCACGGCCCTCGACACCGAAGCCTATCAGCGCGGAAACTCGGTCTATTTCCCCGAGTTCGTGGTGCCCATGCTGCCGGAGGTGCTCTCCAACGGTCTGTGTTCCCTGAACCCGCAGGTCGACCGGCTCTGCATGGTGTGCGAGATGACCATCTCCGCCGCCGGCCGCATGTCCGGCTACAAGTTCTACGAAGCGGTAATGAACTCCCACGCTCGCCTGACCTACACCAAGGTAGCGGCGATCCTGGACGGGGATCCCAAGCTGCGTCAGCAGTATGATCCGCTGGTGGGCCACATCGAGGAGCTGAGCAACCTCTACAAGGCGCTCAAGCATGCCCGTCATCAACGCGGTGCGGTGGAGTTCGAGAGCGAGGAGACCCGCTTCATCTTCAACGCCCAGCGCAAGATCGACCGTATCGTACCGCTGGTGCGCAATGACGCCCACAAGATCATCGAAGAGTGCATGATCCAGGCGAACGTGGCTGCCGCCCGCTACATCGAGAAGAACGAGGCCGCCGCCCTGTTCCGGGTGCACGACCGCCCGGGCGAGGAGCGTCTGACCGGCTTCCGTGACTTCCTGGCCGAACTGGGTCTGGAGCTCAAGGGGGGCCTGGAGCCCGAGCCGAAGGACTTTGCCGACCTGGCCGCCAAATTCGAAGGGCGCCCGGATGCGGAATTGCTCTCCACCATGCTGCTGCGCTCCATGCGTCAGGCCATCTATCAGGCCGACAACATCGGTCACTTCGGCTTGGCCCTGAAGTCCTACGCTCACTTCACCTCGCCGATCCGTCGCTACCCGGATCTCATCCTGCACCGGGCGATCAAGTACCAGACCGCCAAGGAGCAGCAGGCCAACCTGCGTCACAAGTGGACGCCGAGCGGTGGCTACCACTACCAGCTGGAAGAAGTGGACCCCATGGGCGAGCACTGCTCCATGACGGAGCGCCGTGCCGATGATGCCACCCGCGACGTGGCAGACTGGCTCAAGTGCGAGTACATGCTGGATCACGTGGGTGACGAGTTTGACGGCGTCATCGCCAGCGTCACCGGTTTTGGCTTCTTCGTGCGTCTGGCGGAGATCCACATCGACGGTCTGGTGCACGTCAGCACCCTCACCAACGACTACTACCAGTTCGACCCGCTGCACCAGCAGCTGATCGGCGAGAACTTCCGCCGTCGCTATCGTCTGGGTGACAAGGTGCGGGTCAAGGTGATGGGCGTGAACCTGGACGATCGCAAGATCGACTTCGTGATGGTGGAAGAGCCCCTCAAGGCCACCGGCAAGAACGCCAAGGAGATGGCGCGCAAGCAGGCCGAGATCAAGAAAGAGAAGGCCAAGAGCGCCCAGCGCCACGAGAAACGCAAAGAGGGCAAGGAGAGCGGCAAATCCGACAAGGGTGGCCGTGCCAAGCCCAGCAACAGACGACCGAGCAAAAAGGCTCGCGACAAGGCCAAGAGCACTAAATGAGTACTGAATTGATCTACGGCATTCACGCCGTCTCCGCGCTGCTGGAGCGCACCCCCGAGCGCTTCATCGAGGTGTGGGCTCTCAAGGGCCGCGATGACGAGCGGCTGCATCCCCTGCTGGCCGAGCTGGAGTCCCTCGGTATCAGGGTGCAGAGCGTGAACCGCAAGACGCTGGATGACAAGGCGGAAGGCAACAATCACCAGGGCATCATGGCCAAGGTGATTGAAGCGCCCAAGCTGGCCGAGCACGACCTGGCCAGCCTGCTGGACGGTCTGGCGGCGCAAGAGACAGCGCCCTTCCTGCTGGTACTGGACGGGGTGACCGACCCGCACAATCTCGGCGCCTGTCTGCGCAGTGCCGATGCGGCCGGGGTACATGCGGTGATCGTGCCGCGGGACAAGGCCACAGGCCTCACGTCCGTGGTGCGCAAGGTCGCCTGTGGCGCCGCCGAAGTGGTGCCGCTCATCCAGGTCACCAACCTGGCCCGCAGCCTGCGCGAGCTGCAGGAGCGCGGCGTCTGGATCGTGGGTACCGCCGGCGAGGCGGATCACGATCTCTATCAGGCCAAACTCACCGGCCCCATGGCGCTGGTGATGGGGGCCGAAGGCAAGGGGATGCGCCGCCTGACCCGCGAACATTGCGACGAGCTGGTGAGCATCCCGATGGCGGGGGCAGTATCCAGCCTCAACGTCTCGGTGGCGAGCGGTGTCTGCCTGTTCGAAGCCGTGCGCCAGCGCCGCGTCTGACAAGACGATGACCGACAGACCCCCCTTTGTCTGGGAACGGGTTGCAGATGAGCAGGAGGCCGAGCGCCTCCTCTCTTTTGTCCGCTCCCTGACCTTGCCCCCTCGCACCTGCCTCTGGCATGCCGGTGACAGTCCGGCGCTGCTGGTCAGAGTGGAGGAGGGGTTGCTGCGGGCCAAGGTGGTGCTGGCGGATGGCCGCGAGTACATCAAGGAGTTCTATTGGGAGGGGGACGAGTTTATCGACTTCCACCACCTGCTCAGTGGTGAGCCCGCCCGCTACAGCGTGGAGGCGCTGGAGCCTTGCCGGCTGCAACTTCTTCCGCTGGCGGATCTGCGCCGACTCCCTTGCTGGCCCGCCTGGTATCACCATCTCCTTGAAGTGCAACTGCGCATCAAGGAGGAGAAAGAGCTGTTACTGCTGACCGGGGGCCCAGAGGCGCGCTATCAGCATTTTCTGCGAAGCTTCCCCGCGCTGGATGCCAGGGTTCCGGATCACCAGATTGCCGCATATCTGGGGATCACCCCCATCAGCCTGAGCCGCATCCGCAGGCGGCTGAAAACGCGCGATCAGGGTTGAGCCAGAAGGGATTGCCGATGAACCTGGGCAGAGATCGGCTCTTTGTCGGCCATGTCCGCATTGGATGAGAAGGGGGCCAACTTAACCAAGGTTAATGCCCCTCGTCGGGAGCAAGATTATGCTGTCAGACCCCATTAAACAGGAGTCATTCATGAACTGGAGTATGAAATCCTGGTCCGAGCTGACCACGGATGAATTGTATGAGCTGCTTGCCCTGCGCGCCGAGGTGTTCGTGGTGGAGCAGACCTGTCCCTTCCAGGATCTGGACGGGCTGGATCGCCGTGACGGCGTGCTGCATCTGCTCGGTCGTGAGGGGGATCACCTGGCGGCCTATGCCCGCATCATGGCGCCCGGCATTGGTGATGGCAGCGGCGCCGCCATCGGCCGTGTGGTCACCTCTCCCACGTCGCGGGGGGGCGGACTGGGTCACCGCCTGCTGGCGCAAGCGGTCAGAGAGTGCGAGGCTCGCTGGCCTGCACACAGCATCTGGCTCGGTGCACAGGCCCACCTGCAAGGCTTTTACGGCCAGCATGGTTTCGTGGCCGAAGGGGAAGGATATCTGGAAGATGACATCCCTCACATGGGGATGCGAAGGGAGCCTGCCTGACATCGTCAGGCGCCAGGAAAGGGGCAAGTGGCCCCTCATCCGTGGTGCATCGCATGGTTTTTTGCTACCCCGTGGCCATGGGGTCGCAGCCCGGGGTGAGATACCGCCGCGCTGATCTGCCTGCGGGTCTCTCTGTCGGGACACCGCCCCGGTCAGGGCGGTGCGACATCAGGAAGGCTGTGGTGGTTCAGGGAGTGACCCGGGTGGTGAGGGTAAATCCCTCTTCACTGGAGGCCAGCGTCACCTGAACCTGGCCCAACTCGGTCAGAGTGCTTACATGGGTGCCGCCACAGGGAATGGTGATCTCCCGACCGTCCACCATGCCATGCCAGTAGCGGGAATCGATGATGGCATCACCGGCCCGGCTGCGGCGGATCTCGCCTCCCTCTTTGAGCCAGCGCATCAGCTGCTCGTTGACCTGGAGCGCTATCCTGTCGAGGTCGGCCAGCAGTGCCTCGCTGTTGATTCCCTTTTTCCGAAGGCTCTTGCCGATCCGGTACTGCTCCTTTGATCCTCTGGGCTCGACCCGGGAGTGCTGGATGGCGAGGCGGTCGAAATCCGGCTGCCCGAGAGCGTCCAGCTCGCTTGTCTCCTTTCGCCAATAGGGCGTGAGCGCCCGATTGAGGGCCAGTGCCACCAGGTGGCAGGCGCTGTGGCCCAGGCTCAGGGCATGGCGTGCCTCGGCATCCACCGTCAGTTCCACAGGCGAGCCAATGGCAAGGTGATGGGAACCAGCGAGGGGGTGCACCACCACGAAAGCCCACCCATCAGCCCCTCGCTTGACCGGAATCTCCGTATCCACGAACAGCTCTCCCTCGGGACTGATGGCGCCCATGCGGCAGGGGCCCACGGCCGCTTCCCCCCCTTCCCAGCGCACAGTGCCCACGTCACCGGGTTGATCGGGCCAGAGGTGGCTCTGGGGATGAAAGGGGGTGAGGTCGGTGACCAGCAGGGTCGGATCCCCCTGTTTGCAACAGACGACGCTGGCCTGTTCCTGATGGTGGCCCAGTACGAAGCTGGCTCGGGTATGTTCCATGGCAGGGCTCCCGCAACGAGATGATGAGAAGGGAAAGAGGCAGCATACGCGAAAGTGCGAAGAGGCTCATCAACCCGGGTCAATGAGCCTCAAGATGGCTTTAGAGGGTGGTGACCAGCAGATAGGCATTGAGGCCGATCACCAGGGCGACGATGAGGCGCCCCACGGCCTGGGTGACGGGGTGATTGCGATGTGCCCCCATCAGGGCGCGATCACCGGTCAGGATCAGCAGCGGAATAAGAGCGAGGGCGATGCCGAAGCTCAGCACTACCTGGCTCAGTACCAGAATTTCCGTGGTGTTGAGGCCCATGGCGATCACCACGAAGGCGGGAGCCATGGTGATGGCTCGGCGCAGCCAGAGCGGAATGGTGAAGCGCACGAAGCCCTGCATCACCACTTGTCCCGCCAGCGTTCCCACCACGGTGGAGGAGATGCCGGAGGCGACCAGGGAGAGGCCGAACAGGGTGGCGGCTGCCGGGCCCAGCAGGGGCGTGAGGGTCTGGTAGGCCGTTTCCAGCTCGGCCACCTGCTGATTGCCGGAGCTGTGGAAGGCGGCCGCCGCCATGGCCATCATGGCCAGGTTGACGAAGCCGGCGATGGTCATGGCGATGGCCACGTCGACCCGGGTGCTGTGCAGTCGCTGGGTCACCGTGCCCTGCTCCTGGGTATGCTGGGTCAGGGCCGAGTGGAGATAGATGACATGGGGCATCACGGTGGCACCAAGCACGCCGGCGGCAAGATAGACAGCATCACCATTGGGGAGGCCGGGGAAGAGTGCCCCTTCCAGCAGACTCGGCAGGTGGGGGCGCGAGAAGATCAGCTCGACGATGTAGGCGGCGGCCACGAACAGCAGCAGGCCGCCCACCACGAACTCCAGCGGCTTCTGGCCGCGGGATTGAAGCATCAGGATCCCCCAGGTGACCACGGCGGTGATGCAGGCCCCTTCCAACAGGGTGATGCCGAGCAGCAGTTTGAAGCCGACCGCAGCGCCGATGAACTCGGCGAGATCGGTGGCCATGGCGATGATCTCGGCCTGCACCCAATAGGCCCAGACTGCGGGCCTGGGCATACGATCACGAATGTGTTCCGCCAGGTTCTTGCCAGTGACGATACCGAGCTTGGCCGAGAGGGTCTGCACCAGCATGGCCATCAGGTTGGCCCACACCACTACCCACAGCAGTTGATAGCCGAAGGTGGAGCCGGCCTGGATATTGGTCGCAAAATTGCCCGGGTCGATATAACCGATGGCGGCGATGAAGGCGGGGCCGAGCAGGGTCAGCTTGAATTTGCGGGCCGGGATGGCCGTGGTGAGCGCAGGTTGCATACTGTCATCCTCCGTGGGGATATGAGGAGAGTATGGATCTAAGTGATAATTGTTATCAATTAAAGTTTTGTATCGGGCTCATCGAGAAAAACATCTTGCTTCGCCAGTTGCAGTGGGAGAGGTGATTTCGTACAATACGCCGCCCTAGAAAGCAGCGTCTAAACATCACTATGTTCCTTGCCTCCGAGGTCTGGCTGCACCTGGGCGGAGGCTGAATTAATCCGTAAGGAGCTAAAATGCGTCATTACGAAATCGTCTTCATGGTTCATCCGGACCAGAGCGAGCAAGTACCTGGCATGATCGAGCGTTACACCGGCGCTATCACCACCGCTGGTGGTACCATTCATCGCCTGGAAGATTGGGGCCGTCGTCAACTGGCTTACCCGATCGACAAGCTGCACAAGGCTCACTACGTTCTGATGAACGTAGAAGCTGAACAGGCCGTTATCGATGAGCTGGAAACCAACTTCCGCTTCAACGATGCCGTTATCCGCAACATGATCATGCGCACCAAGCACGCCGTGACTGAAGTTTCTCCGATGGCCAAGGCCAAGGAAGAGCGCTTCACCCGTCGTGACGACGAGCGTCGCGAAGATGCTGTTGAAGCGTCTTCCGAAGAGTAATTCTTAGATCACCGCATTAGAGGATAAAGGCCATGGCACGTTATTTCCGTCGTCGTAAGTTCTGCCGCTTCACCGCCGAGAACGTTACCGAGATCGACTACAAAGATATCGTTACTCTGAAAAACTACGTCACTGAATCTGGCAAGATCGTACCGAGCCGTATCACCGGTACCCGCGCCAAGTATCAGCGTCAGCTGGCACGCGCCATCAAGCGTGCTCGTTACCTGGCTCTGCTGCCGTACACCGATCTGCACAACAAGTAAGAATCGGCCCGGCGCTTACGCCTAACTCAACGAAATTTATAGAGGAAAGGTAATGCAAGTTATCCTGCTCGATAAGATCGCCAAACTGGGCGGTCTGGGTGACCAAGTTTCCGTAAAAGCTGGTTATGCCCGTAACTACCTGATCCCGCAAGGCAAAGCTGTTATGGCCACCAAGGCCAACATCGAAGCCTTCGGTGCTCGTCGCGCTGAGCTGGAAGCCAAACTGGCTGCCAACAAGGCTGCTGCCGAAGAGCGCGCTGCCAAGCTGGGTGAGCTGGCTGCCGTTGTCATCGCCTCCAAGTCTGGCGACGAAGGCAAGCTGTTCGGTTCCATCGGTACCCGTGATGTGGCTGAAGCCATCACTGCTGCCGGCGTAGCCGTTGCCAAGAGCGAAGTCCGCATGGGCAACGTTCTGCGTAACACCGGTGAGTACGAAGTTGTTGTTCAGCTGCACGCTGACGTCAAAGCAACCGTACAAATCCAGGTTGTTGCTCTGTAATAGCGTTCCGCTCTTGCAGAAAAACCCGCGCACATGCGCTAATGCCGATCAGTTAAGAATCCATTGACCGATCCTCAGGCTGTGTAAGAATCCGAAACTCCTTGTTGGGTTTCGGATTTTTTTATGCGTATCGAC
>NZ_JAPDBZ010000150.1:0-9670 GCF_027705505.1 Aeromonas sp. QDB56 | reverse complement strand
TTAGCGACTAATCAGATCGCACAAACTGGACTGAGTTCCCTTCCTCCGGTGATCTACTATTCGGAACAGCTATTTAGCATGTCAGTACAAAGTGCTTCTGGGTTCGGCGGGCGATCATGTAAGTGAAGGCATGAAGTTTCATATTCTTCCATTTTCTGATCAATGCCGTGGGCGGAGAGCGGTGTTGGCTTTGCGTAAAGATGGCGCGCTGGATCGCAGGTGCTTGGTCATCACTGAGGCGGAGAGCGAAATTCAATCATATGAGTGCGAGGCCGTAATGACTGTTGACCAACGCTTTGAGTATGGATTGTTTGGTGAGTTTCACGCTCTGAAACGCTATGGTAGGTCAGTGACTCGTTATATGCCCGTTTTTAGGCAGTAATTATCTACAGGTTCTCCTAATCCTCTGAACCAATATTCAGAGGTGCGGGATCATGAAAATCATTCGTCTGAAGGCTGTCATCGATGCCACTGGCCTGGCTAGGTCGACTGTATACAAGTACGTTGCGCAGGGCTCGTTTCCGAAACCGATTCCGCTGGGTGATCGATGTGTGGGCTGGCTAGAGGGCGAGGTCCAGGATTGGATCCTGGCCAGAATCGAGGAGCGAGATCTAGCTTGACTATCGGATAGTAATGGCCAGAGCCCGAGAGTGCTCACTCCACCTTAGGTGAGAAAACATCATGCCCGGATATTCTCCGGGCATGATGCTTTTTTGCCGGAGTAGAAGTCTGCTTGGTTTAGCCGGGGCTTGAAGCGAATTTACCTGAAAATCAGCATAAAAAGCAGAGCTGCTTTTTCGGTATTGGTAGTATGCTCTTATAGCCTATATAGTTCCAATGTTAGCTGTAAGAGATAACAATGCTAAGTCAGGTATCTCCAAGATGCCTGATGTGTGAATGTTGTTTAGGTTAATAAGTGTATAGTGCTATTAAGGTATGTATTCAAGCTTTGTAAGAGATAACAATGCTAAGTCAGGTATCTCCAAGATACCTGACGTGTGAATGTTATTCAGGTTAATAAATACATGGTGCTCCTAGGATATGCATTCAAGCATTGGAGTATTAAACATGATTCGACATTCGCAGAATAGTAATCTCGTTATTCATAATGAGCTTGACTATCGCGGCTTGCCTATTCAGGTAGATAAAGGGCCTTTCATTCGACAGTATCTGCAAAAGTTGCATACTACGATTGATCGAGCTCTTCAACAGTATTCTCGTGTCTTTGCCTTCAGGGTTGATCTTAGGTTTCCAGCAGCGTTTGTGAATGGCAGAGACGAAAATGCAAGTCAAGTGTTTAAAAAGTTTTTAGATTCCTTTAAGTCCAAAATACACCACAATCGTTGTATGGCGCTTAGGGAAAACAAACATGCGCATCAGAGCCGCGTGCGGTACGTTTGGGCTAGAGAATTTGGGCAGCATGGGAAGCCGCATTACCATGTTGCATTCGTTCTCAATTACGATGCATTCAACGCTTTGGGTAAGTTTGAGCCTGGAAGGGATAACATGTTCAATCGACTCCAGGAAGCTTGGGCAAGTGCCTTGGGAACGTCGGTTGAGGCAGTGAGGGGTTTGGTTGAGATTCCTGACAATCCGAGCTATAGCCTGCGTCGCGATGGTCTAGGGGTTGAAGAGTTTTTCTATCGAGCCAGTTACCTATGCAAGGCGCCTACCAAGGTTTATGGCGATGGCAGACATGGGTTTGACAGCAGTCGAATCTAACTGCTGAAGCTAAGGATGGTCTGAAGGTAGTGAAGAATTTTTGCGTAGCTGCCTGCCAGAAAATGTCCGGATCAGCGTGGAATCACTGTCCGAATGTGCGTGAAATGGGTGTCCGAGCCAGCGTGGAATCCGCAATCAGCACCTGCGCTTGAAACCTGCAGGGGCGCGCTGTCTGCGTAAGGGGACTCTGAACCGTGCTCGTCGCGGATAAGTGAATGCGAAGGCTACTTGGCTTTTGCGACCATTAACTCAGACCAGCGAGTGGTGTATGCCGGAGAGAGTAATTCTCTGCGCATAGCCCACTCGACTGGTTTTGCGATGCGTCCCGGCTGCAGCGTTCCGCGTCCCCAGCGATTGTTGATCGCATCCAGGGTGCTCATCAGTCGCTCGGTTTTCACGGGCTGTTCAGGGGCGAACAGATCCGGGGTGTACTCATTCTTGCGACACAGATCCAAGAGGAGCACTTGGGCCTTGGCGTAGCTGAATCCCTCTCTGAATACCTGCTTGAGCCCAGTTTGAACTGCCTGGATGATCAGCCTGCTGTCATCGGTCGGGTAGGGCAGCTGGCAGAGGACGCCATTGGCATATTTCGCTTCAGCTGGATTGAACATCCCGGTGCGCAAACTCACACGCACCTGCCTGCAGAGTGACTCCTGCTTGCGCAGCTTTTCAGCGGCGCGCGTCGCATAGCTGGTGACAGCCTCCTGAATGGGGACTAGCTCACGCAGGCGCTTGCCGAATGATCTGCTTGAGCAAATCTCTTGCTTGGGTTCGATTTCGTTCTCGATTTCCAGGCACGCCACACCACGTAGTTCACGCACGGTTTTCTCGACGATAACGTTGAAGCGCTTGCGCAGCGTCCAGGCATCCATCTGTGCCAAGTCCCAAGCTGTCTTGATTTGCATGCCTTCCAGGTGAGCACGCATGCGGGGACCAACGCCCCAGACTTCCTCGACAGGCATGGCCTTGAGCAGCTTGTCACGACGCACGGGGTCACGAATATCTACGACGCCACCAGTTTGCTTCTGCCAGCGTTTGGCGGCGTTATTGGCGAGCTTGGCCAGTGTCTTGGTGGTGGCGATGCCTATGCCGACCGGAATACCTGTCTTCTGCTTAATCTCTGCCTGCACCTGACGACCTATCGACTCCAGCGGTTCGGGTAGACCGGTCATATCGGCAAAGGCCTCGTCGATGTAAAGGAAAGAAGAACAGCCATGGACATGACTTCAGCTCAGACATTCCGCTACTCAATCTCTGATGTCGGATGTCCATAGAAAGAACCTCTTTTCCAGGAAATTGGGGCTTGAAGTCCATACCTGCGCAATTGCACCCATTTGACCAGTCAATTGCATTGGTACTGACCACCGCGTGCATCCGACTTGGCCAGTGGGCAGCAGAGACGCAACAGGCAGAAACCGGCCAGAAGCAGTCAGTCAATCATGCGTTACAGTGATTTTTTGCAGCTCTTTATAGAGCCGTTAGCTGCTGCCACCAATAATCCATAGGCCTGCCAGTCGTCAGACAGTCTTATTCTCGATCAGACGATTGCCCCGTCGATGACCAGTAGCTCACCGGTGATGGAGCCAGAGTCCGGTCTTCGGATGCAGGACTCCTGGCTTTGCTCACTCAGCGCCGATCCCGGCCATCGGTTCAGTTTGGCCCCAGCCACCGCCCAGAGACCTGAACAGGTCAACCAGCGCAATCTGCCGTTCCGTGCTGATTTGAATTAGTGTGGTCTGGTTGCTAAAGGTGCTGCGCTGGGCGTCAAGATAACGCAGGTAGTCGTCCACGCCGCCCTCGTAACGCGCCTTAGCCAGGGCCATCGCAGCCTCGCTGGAACCGGCCAGAGCCTGGCGGGCAGCCTCCTCGCGGCGCAGGGTGTCGGTGGCGGCCAGGGCATCGGCCACTTCGCGGAAGGCGGTCTGGATGGTGCCTTCGTAGTCGGCCACCGCCGCGTCCTGGCGCACTTCGGCGAGGTCCAGGTTGGCGCGGTTGCGGCCACCGGCGAAGATCGGCAGCGACAGCGTCGGGGCAAAGCTCCAGGCCCGCGAGCCGCCATCGAACAATCCGGACAACTCGGCACTGGAGCTGCCCACCGAACCGGTCAGGCTGATCCGGGGAAAGAACGCGGCGCGAGCTGCACCGATATCGGCATTGCGCGCCTTGAGGCGGTGCTCGCTGGCGAGAATGTCCGGGCGCCGTTCGATCAGTTCCGAGCTGGTGCCGGGGGCGATGTCCTGCAGCACCATCAGGTCGTCGCGGGGCGTCGCGGGCAGCAGGCGAGCGGCATCTGGCGTGCCGAGCAACAGGACCAGGGCGTTGTCCGCCTGGCGTAACTGGCGTTCGGTGCTCTCGCGCTCGGCCCTAGCCTGTTCGGCAAGGCCGACCGCTTCCTGGTAATCCAGGGCGGTGGCGGCCCCCGCTGCACGGCGCTGGCTGACCAGCTCCAGCGAGGCCATGCGGCTGTCCAGGGTTTGTTCGACCAGGGCCATGCGGCGTAGCGCACCATCGCGGGTCAGGTAGGCCTGGATGACCTCGGCAACCAGGCTGATCTGCGTGGCACGGGTCGCCTCCTCGGTCGCCAGGTAGGTCTCCAGCGCGGCCTCGGAGAGGTTGCGCACGCGGCCGAACAGGTCGACTTCGTACTCCGCGAGGCCGAGGCCGACCTGATAGTTGCTGGTCACTTCCGAGCGCCCGGTCTGCGACAGATCGGCAGGCAGGCGCTGGCGGTTGCCGCTGGCATTGGCGTTGATCGAAGGCAGGCGATCAGCACGCTGGATGCGGTACTGGGCACGCGCAGCTTCGATATCCAGCAGCGCCTGGCGCAGGCTGCGGTTGTTGCTCAGCGCCGTATCCACCGCGCGGCGCAAGTCGGCATCGACGATGAAGGTCTGCCAGTCCAGCGCCTGGGCACGGGTGCCCTCCGCGTCGGCGGCTTGCCAGTGCGACGCGACCGGTGCCTGCGGGCGCTCGTAGGTCGGGGCCAGCGAACAACCCGCCAGGGCGGCGATGGCCAGGGGCAGCAGAGCGCGACGGAGCATGAAGTGAGAGGTCATCGCATTACTCCGCTTTATGCAGGGGATGGTTGTCGGTTTGCTGAGGTTTGGTGCGCAGCAGCGACAGCACCCAGACGAAGAAGATCGGCACGAAGATCACCCCGAGCATGGTCGCGCTGAGCATCCCGCCCAGCACCCCGGTGCCCAGTGCGCGCTGGCTCGCAGCGCCGGCGCCAGTGGCGATGGCCAGCGGCACCACGCCGAGCATGAACGCCATGGAGGTCATGATGATCGGGCGGAAACGCAGGCGCGCGGCTTCGACAGCAGCATCGCGCAGCGAGTAGCCGTCTTCCCACAGGTCCTTGGCGAACTCGACGATGAGAATGGCGTTCTTCGCCGCCAGGCCGATCACGGTGATCAGGCCGACCTTGAAGTACACGTCGTTGGGCAGGCCGATAGCAGTCACCGCCAGTACCGCGCCGAGTGCGCCGACCGGCACGATCAGCATCACCGTCAGCGGGATCGCCCAGCTCTCGTAGAGCGCCACCAGCAGCAGGAACACCACGGTGATGGCCAGGGCGAACAGCATCGTCGCCTGCCCGCTGGCGACCCGCTCCTGATACGACAGCCCGGTCCACTCGTAACCGATACCTTCGGGCAGCTCGGCAGCGATGCGCTCCAGTTCGAGCATCGCCTCGCCAGTGCTCACGCCGGGCGCGGCGTCACCGGCAATGCGGATCGACGGGTAACCGTTGTAACGCGCGACCTGCACCGGGCCTTCTTCCCAGCTCGTGGTGACGAAAGCACTCAGCGGTACCAGGCTGCCGCTGTCGTTGGGCACATGCAGGCGCAGGACGCTTTCCGGTGTCATGCGCTCGGCCTGTTCGGCCTGTACCACCACGCGCTGCTGGCGGCCGGCGTTGGCGAAGTCGTTGATCACCGACGAGCCGAACGCAGTGGACAGCGCGCTGCTGATCGCTTCGAAGCTGACTCCCAGCGTGCGCGCCTGCTCACGGTCGATCACCAGGCGCAGCTGCGGCGCCTCGGCCAGACCTTCCATCATGGCGTAGAGGAACTTCGGATTGCCGTTGACCTTGCCCAGCACTTCATCGCGCGCTGCCAACAGGGCATCGCGGCCAAGGCCGGCGCGGTCCTGCAGGCGCAGGGCGAAACCACCCGAGTTGCCCAGGCCTTCGACCGGCGGTGGCGGCACCGCCATGATCGCGCCGTCATCGAGGTTGGCGAAGTGCTGGTTGACCGCAGCCGACTCGGCTTCCGGCGACTGCGAAGAATCTCGCTCGGACCAGTCCTTGAGCAGCGGGAAGGCAATGGCCGCGTTCTCACCCATGCCGGAGAAGCTGAAGCCGAGGACCAGGAAGGACGTCTGCACGGCCTCGCGGGCCATCAGAAACTCTTCCAGCTCCTCACCCGTGGCCGAGGTGCGCTCACGGGTGGCGCCTGGCGGCAACTGGATGTCGACGATCATGTAGCCCTGGTCTTCCACCGGCACGAAGGATTCCGGCAGGCGCAGGTAGAAGAAACCCATCAGCACCACCACGCCCAGGTAGATGAACATCACCCGCCCGGCGCGCGGCACCAGCTTGCCGTTGAGTTTGGTGTAGCGGCCGGTCAGGGCGGTGAACTTGCGGTTGAACCAGCCGAAGAAACCGGTCTTCTCGTGATGGCCTTCGGGGATCGGTTTGAGCAGCGTGGCGCACAGCGCCGGGGTGAAGGTCAGCGCGAGGAAGCCCGAGAACAGGATCGACACCGCCAGCGACAGCGAGAACTGCTGGTAGATCACCCCCACCGAGCCGGCCATGAAGGCCAGCGGCAGGAACACCGCCGACAGCACCAGGGTGATACCGATGATCGCCCCGGACACCTGCCCCATCGCCTTGATGGTCGCCGGCACCGGCGCCAGGCCTTCCTCGGCCATGATCCGCTCGACGTTCTCCACCACCACGATGGCGTCGTCCACCAGGATGCCGATGGCCAGCACCATGCCGAACATGGTCATCATGTTCACCGAGAAGCCAAGCAGGTACATGAAGGTCAGCGTACCGAGCAGACACACCGGCACGACGATGGACGGGATCAGGGTGTAGCGCACGTTCTGCAGGAACAGGAACATCACCAGGAACACCAGCACCATGGCCTCGATGAGGGTCATGATGACCTTGTCGATCGCCACGTCGACGAAGCGCGAGGTGTCGTACGCCACGGAGAACTCGACGTTGTCCGGGAAGTTGGCCGACAGCTCGGTCAGACGCTGCTTGACCGCCTCGGCGGTCTGGATCGCGTTGGCACCGGGCGACAGCTGCACGGCGGCGGCAACGGCGGGCTTGCCGTCCTGGCGCGAGCCGAAGTTGTAGTCCTGGCTGCCGACCTCGATGCGCGCCACGTCGCCCAGGGTCAGGCGCGAGCCGTCCTGGTTGGCACGCAGCACGATGGCGGCGAATTCCTGCGGGTTGTCCAGGGTACCCTTGACCGCCAGGGTCGCCGTCAGCTCCTGCTCGCTGGAACCCGGCGTGCTGCCGAAGGCACCGGCCGGCACCTGCACGTTCTGCGCGCGGATGGCGTTGTTCACGTCATCGATGGATAGGCCGTAGCCGACCAGCTTCTGCGGATCGATCCACACGCGCATGGCCGCCTCGGAGGCGAAGAACTGCAGCTTGCCGACGCCGTTCACGCGACGGATTTCGTTGTTGATGTTGCGCGCGGCGTAATCGGCCAGCGCCGTGACGTTGGCGTCCTTGTCGCCATCGGTGTAGCTCAGCGCATAGATCAGCAGGAAGCCGGCGGTGGCCTGCTCGGTCTGGATGCCGAGCGTCAGCACGGCCTGCGGCATGCGTGCCTCGGCCTTCTTCAGACGGTTCTGCACGTCAACCTGGGCCAGTTCGGGGTCGGTCCCTGGCTGGAAGGTGACGGTGATCTCGGCGATGCCGTTGGCGTTGCTGGTGGACTCGAAGTACAGCAGGTTCTTGGCGCCGTTGAGTTCTTCCTCGATGACGCTGGTCACCGAGTCGGTGAGCTCCTGCGCCGAAGCGCCGGGATAGGTGGCGGTCACGGTGATCTGCGGCGGCGCCACGTTGGGGTACTGCGCCACCGGCAGGAACGGGATGGCCAGCAGGCCACCCAGCGAGATGAACAGGGCGACTACCCAGGCGAAATTGGGGCGCCGGATGAAAAACAGGGACATGAGAGGTTCTCCGGCTTACTGCACCTGGGACTGTGGAGCGGCTTCGGCGGCATCTTGCTCGCGGGGGATGACCTTGGCGCCCGGACGGATAGCCGCCAGCGAGCTGGTGATCACCTTGTCGCCGACCTGCAGGCCCTCGCTGATTTGCCAGCGCGAGCCCTGCATGGCACCGGTGGTGACCTGGCGCGCCTCGACGGTATCGCCCTCCCCCAGCAGCATCACGCTGGCCTGGCCGTCAGCCGAACGCTGCACGGCACGTTGCGGCACCAGGATGGCGTTCTGGTCGAGCCCTTGCGGTGTGCGCACACGCACGTACATACCCGGCAGCAGCACGCCCTCGGGGTTGTCGAACTGGCCTCGCAGGGCGATCTGCCCGGTGCTGCGATCCACCGAGATATCGGTGAACAGCAGCGTGCCCTTGCGCTCGATATCGGTACCGTCGACACGCAGCGACAGCGGCTGGTCGCTCGCACCGGCAACCTTGCCCTCGGCGATTGCCGCGCGCAGGCGCAGGGCATCGGCAGCAGGCTGGGTGAAGTCGGCGTACACCGGATCGAGTTGCTGGATACGTGCCAGCAGCGTGGCTTCGCCCTGGCCTACCAGAGCCCCTTCGGTGACCTGGGCGCGACCGATACGCCCGGCGATGGGGGCGCGAACCTCGGCATAACCCAGGTCCAGGCGGGCAGTTTCGACATTGGCCTGGGCCGAGCGCTTGTCGGCCTGGGCGCTCTGCAGAGCGGCCATGGCGTTGTCGAAATCCTGCTGGCTGACGGCGTCGATCTTCACCAGTGGTTCGTAACGGCGAACCATCGCCTGAGCCTGGAACAGCTGCGCCTCGGCGCGAGCCAGTTCACCTTCCGCCCGCGACAGGGCCGCCTTGAACGGCGCAGGGTCGATCTGGAACAGCACGTCACCGGCCTTCACGTCGGCCCCTTCCTCGAAGGTGCGCTTGAGCACGATCCCCGCCACCCGCGCGCGCACCTCGGCGACACGCACCGGCTCGATGCGCCCTGGTAGCTCGGCGAACACTGTGAAGGGCTCGGTCTTCACGCTGAGCACATCGACTTCACGCGCTGGCGCCTCTTCCCGTTGCTCTTCGGGCTTGTCGCAGCCAACCAGGGTCACGGCGATCAAATAGGAGATCACGGAAAAAGTGATCCATTCGCGGAATTTGTTCATATCTCACCCAAGCGCGAAGCCAGTACGTAGTCGAAGCCGCGCATGATCCACGCAAAAATCAAATAAGTCAATATTGACTCATTTGATTTTGGTGTGAACAAAGCTAGTATCCTCTTTGAGAAAAATGAGTGTTCTAGGCAAAATACCCGCATCTGCCCGCGATAGATAAAGAGTGACCGATGGATTTAACTGCTGCCGATGAGAAATTGCTGAAGGCCCTGGCGATCGCCATCGTTGACCACCCGCGAGCCACGTTCAAAGAAATAGCCCAGGCAGCGGGGGTCAGCAAGGCGACGCTCAACAGGTTTTGCGGCACCCGCGACAACCTGATCGAGATGCTTCTGAATCATGGTTCGGTGGTTATTTATAGGGTCATTGCCGATGCCGATCTTGAGGCGGCGCCCTTGGACGCATTGCATCGTCTGATCGAAGGCCATTTGATTCACAGGGAGTTGTTGGTATTCCTCTCATTCCAGTGGCGCCCGGACACGTTTGATTTAGATGCAGGCGGCTGCCGATGGCTGCCTTACTCGGAAACGCTGGACGAGTTCTTTCTCCGCGGGCAAAAACTGGG
>NZ_JAPDBZ010000149.1:0-9702 GCF_027705505.1 Aeromonas sp. QDB56 | reverse complement strand
GATGGCCACTGCGGACAGTACTTCAGCGTCCTGAACAATGACTCCGAGTACGGATTATCGTTGCTGACCCGAGGCCGTCCCCGCGAGGGCGTGACACCCAGGTCATGCATCTTGGTCAGCAGCGTGACTGACTTCATTGGCGCGCCGTTGTCCGAGTGCAAGACCAGCGGCTGCTTCCAGCACTGCTCGCGGATGATGCTCCGTTGCAGCAACGCCGCCGCCCGTTCACCGCACTCTTGCTCATGCACTTCCCAGCCCACCCCTTTGCGGCTGTAGATGTCCTCTATCAGATAGAGGTAGTAATACTGGCCGCGCACGAGTGACGGCAAGTAGGTGATATCCCAGGACCACACTTGATTGGGCCCAGTCGCGGTATGGCTGGTTGGTACCGGCACATGACGCGGTGGCTGGCTCCGGCCACGCCTGTGCTGCTGGTCAGCCGCCCGCAAGATGCGATAGAAGCTCGACTCACTGGCCAAGTAGCGCCCCTGGTCGGCCAGCCGTGGCACAATTTGACTCGGCGGCAACGAGGCGAACTCCTGGCTATTGCAGACGTCCAGCACGGCCTGCCGCTCCTCTGGGCTCAATGCATGAGCAGGTATGGAACGAACCGCATCCGGTCGCCTATCGGCACTCAGCTCAGGCCCGGCCAACCAGCGCTGGAGCGTGCGCAGACTCAGCCCCAACACCTCGGCCGCAGGATGCTTGCGGGCGCCAGCTTCAAGCGCTTCGCGCCACCATGCAACGTATTGCTGCCGCTCTGGCAACGAGGTCAGTTGTCCTCGTCGACGTTGCTCCAGTAGGCATCGAGCTTTTTTTGCAATATCAGCAGAGCTGCCGCCTCGGCCAGGGCCTTGTCTTTGCGCCGCAGCTCTTGCTCCAGTTGCCGGATACGCTTCTTGTCCGCTTTGGCCTGTGCCTTCTCCGCCTGTTGTAAGGTACGAGCGGATTGCTGGCCCAGAATACAGGCTTGGCGCCATTGCTGGACTTGCTCGGGATAGAGACCCTTACGGCGGCAGTACTCACTGAGTTCAATCTCGGAAAGCGCAGCGGTTTCCAGCACGACGGCGAACTTGGCCTCGGCGGGCCATTCATCGGTCAGTTTGTTGTCCCCGGGCACAGGAGACCCTCCGTCTTTGGCGTGTTTGCGCCAATTATACAGAGTGACCTCGCTGATGTTTTCCTGCCGAGCCAACTCGGCCACCGACATATTGATGGGCGGCAGCAGCTTCTTGAGCAAAGCAGCCTTGCGCTCACTTGAATAACGAGCCATTCGACACTCTTTATCCGCCCCCGGTCTTCACATTTAGATTATTCAGATTAGGCGACAACTATTCTGACACCGGGGGGATGTCCGCCTTTCTCGGGGTTCGCTTCTTGGCCAGCGAATACACTACCGGCAAGACCCACAAGGGGCGGATCGATTCCCTCGGGATCGATGAGAATGGCTGCCCGGTGATCATCGAGTACAAACGTTACAGTAACGAAAATGTCATCAATCAGGGCCTTTTCTATCTGGATTGGTTGCTCGACCATCAGGCCGAGTACCGCTGGCTGGTGATGGAGATGCTGGGGAAAGAGGTGGCCGATAGCATCGAGTGGTCCGGCACCCGCCTGCTCTGCATAGCCGGTGACTTCACCCGCTATGACCTGCACGCCGTACAGCAGATCAACCGCAATGTCGAGCTGATCCGCTACAAGTTTTTTGGCGATGATCTGCTGATGCTGGAGTTGGTCAATGCGGTGACCAGCCAGATCAATAAACCCTCCACTCCGACTGAGCTTGGCTTGCCGCCATCGATACCTGTGAGTGAACCAGTCCAAGCCTCCAATGGCCATGTCCGTACCAATGCTGAACGTCTGGCAGCTGCCAGTCCTTCGCTGCGTACCCTTTATGAGTCAATGTGCGATTTTATTGAGGGGCTGGGTGATGAGGTGCAACGCAAGGAGCTCAAGGGAAAGTGCGAACAAGTATCCCACGAACAAAAAATGAAAATTTTAGTCATTTAATATCAATGGGTTACCATTAAATGCTCTCGTGCCATATGACTTATTCGCACCTTCCTTAACTGAATTTCTCTCATCGGGTCTGGTTCTCCACAAGATTGCAGAAACAGGCTGGTTCATCTCTCCTCATCACCCGACCACCGTGGCTAAGTTGGATTTCTCTCATCGTTCCTGGATCCCCATATATCGGTAGTAGGCATTGCAGGCTCCTTCGGAGCTGACCATGCAGCTGCCCATGGGCTGGGTCGGGGTGCAGCCCCGGCCAAAGACGTTGCACTGGTTCGGTTTGGCCAGGCCGCGCAGGATATCGGCGCACTGGCACGCCTTGTGGTCATCGATGGGAGTCTGATTGAGTTGAAAGTGACGCTCCGCATCGCGCCTGGCAAAGGCATCGCGCAGGCGCAGGGCCGAGGCGTTGATGTCCCCCAGACCTCGCCAGCGAAAGTGCTCGCGGGTCTCGAAAAAGCGCTCGACCAGCCGCTGGGCGGCTTTATTGCCGCTGGCGGTGACGGCGCGGCTGTACTGCACTTCCAGCGCGTAGCGACCCTCAACCTTCCCCCTGGCGCACCATCATCAAGAGCGCCTCCATCACATCCACCGGCTCGAAGCCGCTCACCACCACGGGTACCTGATAGCGATCGACGATGGGCAGGTAGATATCGGCACCTGTGATGACGCTGACGTGGGAGGGGCCGATAAAGGCGTTCACCTTGGCCACCTCGTCGGCCATCACCGCATGAATGGCGGGGGGCACCAGCACATGGTTGATATGAAACAGCAGGTTATCGATCCCTTGATCTTCAGCGGCAGCTAAAAGCGCGGCAGTCATTGGGGTAGAGGTTTCGAAGCCGATGGCGAAGAAGACCACGGTTTTTTCCGGGTTCTCTTTGGCGATGCGCAGGGCATCGAGGGGGTCATAGACCGGGCGGATATCGCTCCCCTTGGCGCGCTGCTGGGCCAACGTGCCTATGGAGCCCGGCACCCGGATCATGTCCCCCAGGGTGACCAGAATGACGCTCGGTTGACTCGCCAGCTCGATGGCCTGATCGATGCGCTCTTTGGGCATGATGCAGACCGGGCAGCCGGGGCCATGGACAAACTCGATGCTGGCCGGCAGCAGTTGGTGCAGGCCGTATTTCATGATGGTGTGGGTATGGCCACCGCACACCTCCATCACCCGCAGCGGCTCGGGCAGATCTTTGGCGAGCTCATTAATTTGGGCGGCGAGGGCGCGGATCACCCGGGGCTGACGAAAGCCCTGAAAGAGATCATTCAAGGTCAGCATGGCAAGATATCCTGTTTGGGCATCAGGGCCACCATCTGGCGGAAGCTCTCGAGGCTGGCCTGCGCCTCCGCTTCGTCAATCTTGCTCATCACAAAGCCGATATGGAGCAGCACATAGTCGCCCACCTGGAGGGGCTCCTCGAGCAGCATGCAGCTGACGCGCCGCTGCACCCCCAGGGTATCGACGGTGATGCAGTTATCTTCGGGGTGCAGCTGCACCACCTGAGAGGGGATGGATAGACACATGGATTTCAGGACTCCGACAAGGTGGCACAACCGGCTGTGGCAGGCTGGTACGTGGCAATATGGTGGATGGCAAACCAGAGCTGACCGGCGGCGATGCCACCGTCATTGAGCGGCAGGGTTTCGCTGGTCAATACCTGCTGGCCTGCGGCTTCGAGAGCGGGCACCAGCTGATCCATCAGCACCCGGTTTTGAAAGACGCCGCCCCCGAGCGCTACCGGATAGCCGGGGAAGCGCTCGGCCAGGGCGATGACCAGATTGCTGATGGCGCGGATAAAACCGGCGGCCAGGCTGGCGGTGGCGGTGCCTTTGCGCCGCTCGCTGACAAGGGTATGGATGAGCTCGGCCCACTCAATCTGCAGTGGCCCTTCCGCTGATTGGCTGAGATCAAAGGCGAGGGGGAAGTGCTGTTCATCGGGGGCCAGCTGCAAGGCGGCGGCCTCCAGCAGGAGTCCCGCTTCGCCCTCGTAATCGGGGGTGTCGATCACCCCCAAGAGCGCCGCCACCGCATCGAACAGCCGACCGATGGAGCTGGTGTAGGGGGCGTTGCGGCCAAGGCGCCAGAGCTGGTGCAGATTGTTGATCTGCCCAGCGGGCAGTTGCTTGATCGCCGGAATATCGAGGGCGCTGATCTGCTCAGGAGTGTGCGATTCGAACAGCAGCCCCAGCAACTGGCGCACCGGCTCGCGAATGGCCGCCTCGCCGCCGACAAGCTTGAAGGGGGCAAGGTGGGCAACCCGCTCAAATCCCTGAACGTCTGCAATCAGCAGCTCGCCGCCCCAGAGGGTGCCGTCATCGCCAAGGCCGGTGCCATCGAAGGCAACACCCAGCACCGGGCCCGTGATGTTGTGCTCGGCCATCACCCCCAGCAGGTGGGCGTGATGGTGCTGCACCTCGAGATGGGTTGCATTGTGATCGCGGCAATAGCCCTTGGCCCACTGGTGGCTGAGGTAGCCGGGGTGTCGATCCGAGACCAGCAGTTCTGGCTTGAGATCGTAAAGTTCGCGAAAGGTTGCCAGGGTCTGCTCGAAGTGCTCCTGCATCGGCAGGCTGTGCAGATCGTCGATATAGGGGCTGTAGATGCGCTGGCGGCCGAAGGCGAGCGCCAGCTGGTTCTTCTGCTGCGCCCCGACTGCCAAGAGCGGCGCCTTGACCGCCTCTTGCAGGCTGGGAGTGCAGGGGGCATAGCCTCGGGCGAGGCGCAACGTCTGGCGTCGCCCGCCCGCCCACTGCACCAGACTGTCGTCGCACGGGTGCAGGATGGGGCGGTTGTGATCCAGGATGCCGTCAATCTCGCCCCCGAGTTCCCTGACCACCGCCTCGCACTCGATAAGGATGGGGCTGCCGCGACCATTGGCGCTGGTGGCCACCAGCGGGATGGCGCAGGCGTCCAGCAGCAGCTGATGGAGCGGGGTATAGGGGAGCATGACCCCAAGGTAGGGGATGCCGGGGGCGATCCCCTCGGCCAGCGGCGCCGTTGTCAGTTGGGATTCTGACGGCCGATCATCGCTTTTTCGCTTGCGCAGCAAGGTGATGGGTCTGGCCTGAGAGGCGAGCAGCTGCCACTCGTCTTCGCAGCCGGTGACATGGAGCTTGGCCTTGGCAAGGAAGCCCATCATCACCGCCAGCGGCTTGCGCGCGCGCCGCTTGAGCATTCGCAATCTGGCAACACTCTGTTCATTGCGGGCATCGCATATCAGGTGATAACCCCCCATGCCCTTGACCGCAATAAGCTTGCCCGCTTGCAGGGCGCGGGCAGCTGTGTGCAGCGCATCCTCGCGCTCGGCCAGGGCATCGCCGTGGCCGCTGCGCCAGGTCAGATGCGGCCCGCACTCGGGGCAGCTCACCGGCTGGGCGTGGTAGCGTCTGTCCAGCGGATTTTCATAGGCTGCCGCGCAGCGCGGGCACATGGCAAAGCCGGCCATGGCGGTGTGGGGTCTGTCGTAGGGGAGGCGGCGGATAATGGTGTAGCGCGGGCCGCAGTGGGTGCAGTTGGTAAAGGGGTAGTGGTGGTGGCGATCCGCGGGGTTGGCCACGTCCCGGGCGCACGCCTCACACATTCCCTGATCCGGCGAGATGGCGACTGTGGCGGCGCTCTGCTGCTGGCTGGCTTTAATTCGAAACTGGCCATGAAATTGGCCATCGAAGTCGGGATCCTGATCTCGGGGCAGTTCCCGCTCGCTGAAATGATCGATACGGCTCAAGGGCGGCGCCAGTTCCCGCAGTTCTCGGGCAAAGCTGGCGAGCTGCTCAGGCGATCCTTCGGCGCCGATGGTGACGCCATTGGCATCGTTCAATACATAACCGGCAAGGCTGTGGCGCAGCGCCAGCCCATAGACGAAGGGGCGAAAACCGACCCCCTGCACGATACCGTCTATATGAAATTCCCGGCGCAGTCGAAGGCGTGTCGACGTGGTCATGGCGCCATCCAAAGAGGGGCCAGCGCCCCTCCCTGATAACCGGGGGGCAGGGAACCCTCCCTCATGACAGGGAGGCTGGGGAGGGCCGACAGGGGCGGCCATCCGGCGATCATCCTGGGGGATGTCATGCGATATCGAACTCCCATCTGCTGGCCTGCCGCCACGGCATGGGCCATCGGGTGCAACGAACGGGGGGCAACGGGCTGCGTCGCGATAGAAGGGGCGTAGCCTTGGCAGGAAGAGGAGGCCCTCGCCCTGTCACGGGGGCCAAGTTTACCGGGGCACTTGTCCCCAATACTTTGATCTCGCCCCTGTTTGAGTGCCAGATGCGGCGCTGCTTTGCGATCCTGTGAGCCTGCTCCGCCAGCGATCGGCGTGTGAGGGCAGGCGGCGCCACGCCCCCGGGGCGCTGAGCCGGCTCCTGAAGGGGGCAAATCGAGGATGGCGGGGCCAACACGCAGGTTTTATTGTTTGGTTTTATTTAACGATTATGGTCAATCGAGTAGAAAAATTGAACACATTGGAGGCTGTTTTACCCCTTGCGGGGGCTGGCGGGGGTCTGCCGGCCCTGAAAAACGGGGCCAGCCCGGTTTCCCGGTGCGTCTCGGCGGCGAGGCGCCTGCGGACGGGATCTGCCATTGGCGGCCCTGGGCTGGTATAGTCCTGCGCCAACAAAAGAGGTTGGAGAGACGGCTTGCCGATGTCCCTGGGGCGGCGCCTCTCTTCGCGGCATCAAAGGATATCCCCATGAAATTCAGTCCCCTGCTCGATGAGATGATGAAGGCGCTGCAGGTCTTGCCGGGCGTGGGCCCGAAATCGGCCCAGCGCATGGCGTTCACCCTGCTGGAGCGCGAGCGCAGCGGCGGTCTGCGTCTGGCCTCCCTGCTCAACCGGGCGCTCACCGAAATCGGTCATTGCAGCCACTGCCGCACCTTTACCGAGAACGATCGCTGCGAGATCTGCGCCAATCCCAAGCGCGAGGAGAACGGCTTGCTCTGCGTGGTGGAGAGCCCGGCGGACGTGGCCGCCATCGAGCAGACCGGCCAGTTCTCCGGCCGTTACTTCGTGCTGATGGGCCACCTGTCGCCCCTTGACGGTATCGGCCCTGAGGAGCTGGGGCTCGATATCCTGGAGCGCCGCCTGCAAGAGGAGCAGATCAAGGAGCTGATCCTCGCCACCAACCCCACCATCGAGGGGGATGCCACCGCCTGGTACATCGCCGACATGGCACGCACCGCCGGGGTGGAGGTGAGCCGCATCGCCCACGGCGTGCCGGTGGGCGGGGAGCTGGAGCTGGTGGATGGCACCACGCTCTCCCACTCCCTGATGGGGCGCCAGCGTCTGAGCTAAAGAGGCCACGAACCCCACCCCGGCCCTCCTCTTGGCAGGGGAGGGAGCAATGAACCCCACCCCAACCCTCCCCTTGGCAAGGGTGAAAGCAACGACCCCCACCGCACTCTTCCCCTTGGGAGGGGAGAGCAAGGCTGGCCCCGCTATTGGCTCCACGCTCGATCCCAATCTGACCCTCCTCGCCAGACAGGGGATGGCAGTGCACCTCCCCCTTGTGAAGGGGGAGGCCGGGAGGGGGTTGCCTGTGTGGGCCAAGCGAGGGGCCGGTGTGCAAATTTGCTCTCAAGTTTGCACGCAAGCCCCTTGATATTTGAAAGGCCAACCCCATCTAGCTTGGGAATCTGTTCAACCCGACGTTTTGAGGACTGGTCGATGACCCAAAGTGTTCACGCCGAAACCCACGGCTTTCAGACTGAAGTCAAACAACTGCTGAGCCTGATGGCTCACAGCCTCTACTCCAACAAAGAAGTATTCCTGCGCGAGCTGATTTCCAACGCCTCCGATGCGGCGGACAAGCTGCGCTTCAAGGCGCTTTCCGATGCCTCTTTGTTCGAAAACGACGGCCAGTTGCGCGTGCGCCTGGTGGTGGACAAAGAGAACAAGACCCTGACCATTTCGGACAACGGCATCGGCATGACCCGTGACCAGGTGATCGAGCACCTGGGCACCATAGCGAAATCCGGCACCGCCGAGTTCTTCAAGCACCTCTCCGGTGACCAGGGCAAGGATTCCCAGCTGATCGGCCAGTTCGGGGTGGGCTTCTACTCCGCCTTCATCGTGGCCGACAAGGTGACCGTGATCTCCCGCGCCGCCGGCACTGAGCCGAGCCAGGGCGTGCAGTGGGAATCCGAGGGGGAAGGCTCCTTCACCGTGGCTGACGTGACCAAAGCCGGTCGCGGCACCGACGTCATCCTGCACCTGCGCAGCGATGAAGAGGAGTTCCTGGACGACTGGCGCCTGCGCTCCGTGGTCAGCAAATATTCCGACCACATCAGCGTGCCGGTAGAGATGTTCAAGGAGGGCACTCCGGATCGGGAAGAAGACGGTGAAACCATCGTCGGTACCCCGGGGGAGTGGGAGCAGGTCAACCGCGCCACTGCGCTCTGGACCCGCAACCCGAAGGACATCAAGGACGAGGAGTATCAGGAGTTCTACAAGCACGTCGCCCACGACTTCGAAGATCCGCTGCTGTGGGGTCACAACCGGGTGGAAGGGGCGCAGGAGTACACCAGCCTGCTCTACATCCCGGCTCGCGCGCCGTTCGATCTCTACAACCGCGAACAGAAGCACGGTCTGAAGCTCTACGTGCAGCGCGTCTTCATCATGGACGACGCCGAGCAGTTCATGCCGACCTACCTGCGCTTCGTGAAAGGGGTGCTGGACTCCAACGATCTGCCGCTCAACGTCAGCCGTGAAATCCTGCAGGACAACAAGGTGACCGCCTCCCTGCGCAAGGCCTGCTCCAAGCGCGTGCTCACCATGCTCAACAAGCTGGCGAAAGAGGATGGCGAGAAGTACGCCAAGTTCTGGAGCGAGTTCGGCAATGTGCTCAAAGAGGGCCCGGCCGAGGATTACGCCAACCGGGAAGAGATCGCGAAGCTCTTGCGCTTTGCCAGCACCGCCGGCGAGGGCGAAGCCCAGACCGTCTCTCTCGAGGATTACGTTGGCCGCATGAAGGAAGGTCAGCAGAAGATTTACTACATCACCGCCGACTCTTATGCCGCTGCCAAGAACAGCCCGCACCTCGAGATCTTCCGCAAGAAGGGCGTCGAAGTGCTGCTGATGTGGGAGCGGGTGGACGAGTGGCTGATGAGCCACCTGACCGAGTTCGACGGCAAGCAGCTGGTCTCCGTCACCCGTGGCGAACTGGATCTCGGGGATCTGGAAGACGACGCCTCCAAGCAGGCGCAGGAAGAGGCCGAAAAAGCCAACGCCGGTCTGGTTGAGCGGGTCAAGAAGAGCCTCGGTGAAGCGGTGAAAGAGGTGCGCGTCACCCACCGTCTGACCGACTCGCCGTCCTGCATCGTCACCGACGCCCACGGCATGAGCACCCAGATGATCAAGCTGATGCGCGCCGCCGGTCAGCCGGTGCCGGAGCAGAAGTACATCCTGGAGCTCAACCCCGACCATGCCCTGGTGAAGAAGCTCGGCACCATCGAGGATGAGAGCCTGTTTGGCGAGTGGGTCTCCCTCCTGCACGAGCAGGCCCAGCTGGCGGAGCAGGGCGGCCTCAATGATCCGGCGAGCTTCGTCTCCCGTATCAATCGTCTGCTACTCCAGGCGTGATGTGATTGTGATTGGCCCACTGCATGACAGTGGGCTTTTTTTTGGTTCTTCGCGGGATCTTGGGGAAGTGGAAGTTGACAGACAGGGTGCTGGTAAACTGGCTGTCTCCAAA
>NZ_JAPDBZ010000148.1:0-9796 GCF_027705505.1 Aeromonas sp. QDB56 | reverse complement strand
TGGCGATAAAATCAGATCACAATCGAAGCCATTTTTATATCTATTTCAATTGGTTGCTGCTAAAGATCCTGTACATGTGTCATCCCATCATTTTGACCCAAGCATAATGCACCTTTGAAGAGTGCAAACCTTGAACTCTTCTATGGACAGAAATGGCACATTGCACACGAAAAATCCTAAATAACTGATCCGAATAGTGCTACATCTTGGCCGTGCCATAGCCATTTCCAGGGAAGGGCGAAACGTTATCCATGAAGCGCTTCACTTGAGCCAGCAGATTAGCCGATCTCAACAGTGAAACGATCAATTTCATCCGGCCTTCAATGGGCCGCCAGTTCGCGGAACAGTTCGGGGCGCTCTTGGAGCAGTGCCAGCACCTTAGCCGTCAGCCCAGTTGGATTGCGGCGGCGGGTTTCCCAGCTCTTGACCGTATCCACGCTGGTACCAAGCCCGATAGCAAATTCCTGCTGCGAGAGATCGAGGGCTGCACGGATCGCCTTGACATCAGCCACCTCATAGCGGGTCAGTTCTGATGCCTCGCTGCGGCCCTGCTTGATGGCGATGGCCTCTTCCAGAGAGGCTTGCAACTCATTGAACATGCTCATATCAATCCTCATCTTTTAACTGTGCGGTCAGTTTCTTCAACACTGCTTTTTCCGCGGCGGTCAGGCTGGTCTTCTCGCTTTTGGCATAAGCCAGCACTAGGTAAATTTTTTCAGCATGGGCCAGGAAATAAATCACTCTGGCACTGCCACTCTTCCCTTGCTGCCCTGTCGCCATCCGTACCTTACGCAGGCCACCTGCCCCTTGGATCAGATCCCCCTTTTCGGGGTCGGCAATCAACTCAACCTGCAACGACTTCAGTTCATCGTCACTCGCGAGCGCCTTAATCTGCTTGGTGAAGATGGAGGTTTCAATAAACTCGATAGCGTGACTCAAGCGCCAATTACTCTTTAGGGGCCTTTGATGGTGTACATTGTACACCTCATTATAACCGTGAGACAACCTCAAGCCAGCACAAGAGACAGCCAACAACGACGAAGATGGTATTGCGCTTGCACTACGGCGCTGGGTCCTTTTGTAGGAGGATTTAAGGAGAGCAACACCAAAGTATTGTTCTTAATAGCTTACTGAGTGAACCCGAGCGGCTCCAGATAAAACGGGGATAACCCTTAGAGATCTGCAGCCGTCCCAGATACCATCTATCCATGCCAGCCTTGAACCTTACCTATGGACAAAACTTCTTCGTTACTCATGAAAAAGTCGTGCATCCATGGACATAGGGCAGTAACTCGTGAGTCGGCGTGCTGTCTGGGGTTGCATTGATGTCCATAGCCCTCAATCTTTCCTTTATGTCGATGAGGCATTTGTCGAACTCAACGAGAGTTGGGCGGGTGATCTGGTTGAGTATGGTCGTCAGATCCGAGCACGAGTGCAGCAGTGGACGGGGCTCACGGTAGGAGTTGGTATCGGTCCCACCAAAACTTTGGCCAAGTTGTCTAGCTATGCCGCGAAAAAATGGCAAGCGGCCACAGGCGGGGTGGTCGATCTGCGGGATGAGACTCGGCGTGCCAAATTGATGGCAGTTACTCCGGTCGATGAGGTGTGGGGATAGGTCGTAAACTCACCGCCAAGCTGGCGGCACAGGGCATCAACACCGTGGCCGACCTGGTCGCAACCGATATCAAAACCCTGCGCCAACGTTATGGCGTCGTCGTCGAACGCACCGTGCTGGAGTTGCAAGGGATACCTTGTTCCGAACTGGAGCAACTGGCTCAAGCCAAACAGCAGATCATCTGCAGCCGAAGCTTTGGCGAACGGATCACCGCCATCGGTCCCATGCGGGAGGCGCTGGCAGGCTACATGGAACGTGCCGCCGAAAAGCTGCGAGCAGAGGGGCAACGGTGCCAACATGTGACCATATTTATCCGTAGTAGCCCCTTCTCCGAGCGGGAAACCTACTACGGAAACCAGATCGCCACCCGGTTACCGTTCCCCACCGCTGACACCCGTAAACTACTCGCCCAAGTCGAGCCGCTTCTACGCCGTATCTGGCGGGATGATGTTCGTTATATGAAAGGAGGAGTCATGCTCGCCGACTTCACCCCTACGGCCATGCAACAGGGAGACCTTTTCGCCGACGAACAGCAAGCTCCCCGCAGTGAGGCTCTCATGCAGGTGATCGACAAGATTAATCAGGGCCAACTGGGGAAGGTCTACTTCGCAGCCCGAGGGCGGAACATCAAAGAAT
The DNA here is from genome assembly GCF_027705505.1 of Aeromonas sp. QDB56. Classification (NCBI taxonomy): domain Bacteria; kingdom Pseudomonadati; phylum Pseudomonadota; class Gammaproteobacteria; order Aeromonadales; family Aeromonadaceae; genus Aeromonas; species Aeromonas sp. QDB56. The sequence continues at coordinate 7,545 of NZ_JAPDBZ010000148.1, read as the reverse complement.
GGACGATGAAGCGGGAGCAGCTCAGCCCCCGCTATACCACCTGTATCAAAGAGATCCCGGTGGCGAAGGCATAGCGCTGACTATAGGTACTGATGCAGGGCTAACAACAAGGTGATCAGCGCTGGCGCGACAACGGCATGGCCTAATTGTGACGGCCAGCAATTTGACAAAGCTCAACAAAGTAACCACGTTGGCCGGGAAGTACGCCACTACTCCCTTAAATTGATCAATATCAAAAAAGCCAAAGCTCAAATCTGTACGATCTCCATACGGCACTCAAAGATCCCTCGATTGAACACAATACGGAAGGGATGAGAGGCTTGTGTCTTTAAATGAATGATCGCAGAATGCGAGATGCTGTCATAATCAACATGTTGTGTCGGTATATATAAAAATAACTACATATTGTGTAGTTGCAACAGGAGTTAACCATGGCCATGAACAAGCATTACTTCAACCCCCTGGGCAGCGAGTTGCCCATACCCTGGCATAGAAAGGAGTATATTTATGTCCAAAAAGAAGCGGCGTTTACGCCGAGGCCGGCCGGTCACCCAAAATGATAAAGCCACCTTACCAAGGTGGTTAAGGTGGCTTGTATCTGAGCTCCGTGATGCTCTCGTCAAAATGCTTCAAGGAGTTTTCATCAGTCTGGCAATGAGTGTGATACAGCACGCTGTAACTGATAGCTCTTGGGGTACCAGCCCAGAAGCTACCAAGGCACAATATTATCAGGCGTAACCAAGGGGCTCCGGCCCCTTTTTTCATGTACTGTTTTGGCAGTTCATGTTGCGATACGCAAACAAATAATGGGACAGACAGAGCGACTGCGTCAACCAAAATCGTTACAACGTAAATAGTCGCCACACCGTTCTTACCTACAGTAAGCCGCCTTTGCCCGATCCAGATAGCGGTGATACTCCCGCACAGTATCACCATAACAGAGCTGCAGATCCTGCTCGACCTGACGGTGCCCAGTACCGTGGCAGTGTGGGCAGGCGTGCAGCTTTGGCTTGGTCAGCTCCCCGATACCAGAGCAGGCCGGGCAGTGTCCACCTTAAGTATCCCGTTCACAGCGCGAAATGATAACATTGACACGCACGGAGACGGCGGCGTCACGGTTCGCTGCGTTAGGCTACTGAGATTCCCATACCAACTTAATAGAGCCGACTTGGCTCAACTTTTGAACTCATAACCCTCCCGTATCCCCCCTTATTCATGAGAACATTTGGACGAGTCCTCTCTTGCCAAGGAGCGTCCTGTGTCCCCCATCAACAAAGCCAAGCTGACCGAAGCAGACATCATCTCCAAGTTCCTGTTGCCTGCCGTCAAGGCAGCCGGTTGGGATGACCTCACCCAGATCCGCCAGGAAGTGAAGCTGCGGGACGGTAAGGTGGTGGTGCGCGGCCAGCTGGCGGCTCGCAGGAAGGTCAAGTCGGCCGACATCGTGCTCTATCACAAGATGGGGCTGCCATTGGCAGTGATTGAGGCCAAAGCTAATAAGCACGAGATCGGCAAGGGGATGCAGCAGGGGCTCGATTATGCCCGCCTGCTGGAAGTGCCTTTCGTGTTTGCCTCCAATGGCGATGGCTTTATCTTCCACGACAAGACCGACAGCCAGCAGTTGGAGTCCCAGATTGCGCTGGAGGACTTCCCCGCACCCGCCCAGCTGTGGGACAAGTTCTGTACCTGGAAGGGCTACCAAGCGGCTCAGTTGCCGATGATCACCCAGGACTACCATGACGACGGCAGTGGCAAGTCCCCGCGCTACTACCAGTTGCAGGCCATCAACAAGACCATCGAGGCTATCTCGGCAGGCCAGGACCGCATTCTGCTGGTGATGGCCACCGGCACCGGCAAGACCTATACCGCCTTCCAGATCATCTGGCGGTTGTGGAAGGCCAAGGCCAAGAAGCGCATCCTGTTTCTCGCCGACCGCAACATTCTGGTCGATCAGACCAAGATCAATGATTTTCAGCCCTTCGGGGCGGCGATGACCAAGATCACCGGCCGCACCGTAGACCCTTCCTACGAAATCCACCTCGCTCTCTATCAGGCGCTGACCGGCCCCGAAGAGTCGCAAAAAGCCTTCAAGCAGGTCTCCCCTGATTTCTTCGATCTGATCGTCATCGACGAGTGTCATCGTGGCAGTGCAGCCGAGGACAGCGCCTGGCGCGAGATCCTCGAATACTTCGCCTCGGCCACCCAGATTGGCCTCACGGCCACCCCCAAAGAGACCGAGAGCGTCTCCAGCACCGATTACTTCGGCGATCCGGTCTATAGCTACTCACTCAAGGAAGGCATCGAGGATGGTTTCCTCGCCCCCTACAAGGTGGTGCGGGTAGACATAGACGTCGATCTGCAAGGCTGGCGGCCGACCAAGGGGCAACTGGATAAGCAGGGCAACGAGATCGTTGACCGCATTTACAACCAGAAGGATTTTGACCGCACTCTGGTGATCGACGAGCGTACTCAATTGGTGGCCGAGACCATTACCAACTACCTCAAGAAGACCGATCCCATGGCCAAGACCATCGTCTTCTGCAACGACATCGATCACGCCGAACGGATGCGCCGCGCCCTAGTAAACCTCAACCCGGATCAGATGGCCAAAGACGATCGCTACGTCATGAAGATCACCGGCGATGACGACCTGGGCAAGGCCCAGCTCGATAACTTCATCAATCCGAAGAAAGCCTATCCGGTCATCGCCACCACCTCCGAACTGATGAGCACTGGCGTCGATGCCAAGACCTGCAAATTGGTGGTGCTGGATCAGAACATCCAGTCCATGACCAAGTTCAAGCAGATCATCGGCCGTGGCACTCGTATCGATGACAAGTACGGCAAGCTCTGGTTCACCATTCTCGACTTCAAGAAGGCCACCGAGCTGTTTGCCGATCCCCGCTTCGACGGCGTGCCGGAGCGCGTCATCGTGACCAAGCCGGAAGCGATCAATGACCCGGATGACGCTCTCGGCGATATCCTGGAGGGCACCGATCCGCTGTCACCGGACGAGGGTGCGGCAGACACCGATGGGCTGCCTGGTGTTGAAGAGACGCAGGGCGGTTATTCCGCCGAAGGCTCAGCAGACGGGCAGTCAGGGAGTGGCCCAGATCAGCCCGAGCCGGGCGAGGTGCGCAAATACTATGTCAATGGCGTCACCGTCGGCGTCATCGCCGAGCGGGTGCAGTATTACGACGCCGATGGCAAGCTGGTGACCGAATCCTTCAAGGACTACACCAGAAAGACCCTGCTCAAGGAGTGCGCCTCGCTCGATGCGTTCACCAAACGCTGGCAGGCCGCCGAGCGCAAGCAGGCCATCATGGATGAACTGGCGCAAGCCGGTGTGCTGTGGGACGTATTTAGTGCCGAAGTGGGCCAGGATCTCGACCCGTTCGACCTCATCTGCCATGTGGTATACGATCAGCCGCCGCTGACCCGCCGTGAACGAGCCGACAACGTCAAGAAGCGCAACTATTTCACCAAATACAACGAGACCGCCCAGCAGGTGCTGAACAGCCTGCTCGACAAGTATGCCGATCAGGGGGTGTGTGAGATCGAAACCAAGGAGGCGCTCAAAGTCGCGCCCTTTACCGAGCTGGGTCGCCCGCTTGAGTTGGCCAAGAAAGGTTTCGGTGGCCCCAAACAGTTTGAGCAGGCCATCACCGAGCTGGAAGAAGAGATCTACCGCCAGCCGCAGCGCGCCTGAATCCCTGTTCGGTAGCCGCCTCCCGGCACCAGATTATGACTCCCGTGGCCATGCAAATCATGGCCACTCGCTTTTATCGAAAGGCCCAGCGCCTTAGCAAGAATGAGAATGCCATGTCATCCATCAGTTCCGTCATCAAGTCCATTCAGGACATCATGCGTAAAGACGCCGGCGTCGATGGCGATGCCCAGCGCCTGGGCCAACTCTCCTGGCTGCTGTTTCTCAAGATCTTCGATGCTCAGGAAGAGGAGCTGGAATTCGAGCTGGAAGACTATCGCTCCCCCATCCCCGAGCGCCTGCTGTGGCGCACCTGGGCGGCCGATGCCGAGGGCATCACTGGCGACACCCTGCTCGATTTCGTCAACAACGACCTCATCGACAGCCTCAAAAGCCTGCCGGCCAACATCGAGCACAACCCGCGCGGCTTCGTGGTGAAAGAGGCGTTTAGCGATGCCTACAACTACATGAAGAACGGCACCCTGCTGCGCCAGGTGATCAACAAGCTCAACGAGGTGGACTTCACCGACTCCAAAGAGCGCCACCTGTTCGGCGACATCTACGAGCAGATCCTGCGCGACCTGCAAAGCGCCGGTAACGCCGGTGAGTTCTACACCCCCCGCGCCGTCACCCGTTTCATGGTCAACCGCATCAATCCGCAACTGGGTGAGAAGGTGCTCGATCCGGCTGTGGCACCGGCGGCTTCCTCGCCTGCACCGTCGATCACCTGACACAGCAGGCCAGCACCAGCGCCGACCACAGGTTGTTGCAGCAGCAGATCCACGGGGTTGAGAAGAAACAGCTCCCCCATCTGCTCTGCGTCACCAACATGCTGCTGCACGGCATCGAGGTGCCGGCGCAGATCCGTCACGACAACACCCTGGCCCAGCCCCTCTCCAACTGGGAGAGCGACGTGGACGTCATCCTCACCAACCCGCCGTTTGGCGGTACCGAAGAGGACGGCATCGAGCAGAACTTCCCCGCCGACCTGCGCACCCGCGAGACCGCCGATCTCTTCCTCCAGCTCATCATCGAGGTGTTGAAACATGGCGGTCGCGCCGCCGTGGTGCTGCCCGATGGCACCCTGTTCGGCGAGGGGGTCAAGACCAAGATCAAGCAACTGCTGACCCAGGAGTGCAACCTGCACACCATCGTCCGGCTGCCCAACGGCGTCTTCAATCCCTATACCGGCATCAAGACCAACATCCTGTTCTTCACCAAGGGCCAGCCCACCAAGGAGGTCTGGTTCTACGAGCATCCCTATCCGGCCGGGGTGAAGAACTACAGCAAGACCAAGCCGATGAAGTTTGAGGAGTTCGAGACTGAAGTAGCCTGGTGGGGCGACGAGGCCGACGGTTTCGCCAGCCGGGTCGAGAACGAGCAGGCTTGGAAGGTCGGCATCGACGACATCATCGCCCGCAACTTCAACCTCGACATCAAAAACCCCCATGTCGGCGAGCAGATCAGCCACGACCCCGGCGAATTGCTCGCGAGTTACGCCAGCCAGCAGGCCGAGATCCAGACCTTGCGCGACCAGCTTAAAGCCATCCTGAGCGAAGCGCTTGGAAACAGTGAGCCGCTGGGCAAGGGCGCAGCTGATCAGGGGGAGCAGGAATAATGGCGATTGAGAAGCTCATCACCGACCACCTCGATCTCTGGACTTCAGCAGTACGCCCGAAGAGCAGCGCAGGCCGTGGCAGCAATAGCAAGCTGGAGCTCACCGGTATCAAGAAGCTGCGCGAGCTGATCCTGGAGTTGGCCGTGCGCGGCAAGCTGGTGCCGCAAGACCCTAGTGATGAACCGGCCTCAGTATTGCTGGAGCGGATCACCGCCGAAAAGGCGCGGCTGGTGAAAGAGGGCAAGATTAAAAAGCCCAAGGCACTGCCGGAAATCAGCGAGGAAGAAAAGTCGTTTGAATTGCCGGAGGGGTGGGAGTGGGCAAGATTACCTTATATTTGTGATTATTCCCCTGGGAAAACGCCGTCAACTAAGAACCCTCTTTATTGGGATGATCTCGATGTCGGTACTCCTTGGGTTAGGGAAAGTGCGAACAAGTATCCCACGAACAAAAAATGAAAATTTTAGTCATTTAATATCAATGGGTTACCAGTAAATGCTCTCGTGCCATATGACTTATTCGCACCTTCCTAAGCCAATGTTTCTCTACTTTGCCCATCCAACAAAGATCTCAATGCTTTGTTTCTTTCAATGAAATTGAGGTAGTGCTTAATCAAAAAAAACAGGGATAGTAAAAAGATGAAGCATGTGAATGACCAGAACCACGCACTGATCCCATTGGTAGTGCCATTCAGCATCTGGCTAAAGTCAGGCCATAGGTGTTTAAGTAAATCCCACATATCTAATCCCAAATGTTCAACTGATTCTTGAAAAAAACCGGCAGTCTTTAACCTAGGGAAGGTGCGAATAAGTCATATGGCACGAGAGCATTTACTGGTAACCCATTGATATTAAATGACTAAAATTTTCATTTTTTGTTCTTGGGATACTTGTTCGCACTTTCCCTAGTGTTTTGACCAGGTCGAGATAACGAATGAACAAAAACAAAGTAATCCGCTCAACAGATGAGCCGCGTCAATCTGGTTTTGCCGGCACCATACCACAAACTTACCTAACTACTTTTCCCTAATACCCCCACCGGTTAAACGCCAGGGGCATCTTGTTGAGCTTCTCGCGATGCTCGCGCCAGTTGGGCAGATGGGTATCCATCAGTGTGATAAATCGCTGGTTATGTTTGCGCTCTAACAGGTGAACCAGCTCGTGCACCACAATAAATTCCAGGCATTCGGGGGGCTTCTTGACTAATTCGAGGTTGATCCAGATGCGGGATGTATCTGTTTTGCAGCTCCCCCACATGGTCTTCATCCGTTTGATACCGACAAACGAAGGGGTGACGTTGAGCAAGGCCTGCCACTTGGCCATCAATATCGGCAGCCGCTGGCGTAGCAATTGGCGATACCAGCCCAGTAGCAAGGCTTCTCGCTTCGCGGCGTCATAATGAGCGGGAACCCGCATCCGGATCCACCCCCCTTGTAGCTTGACGCTGTGCGCTCCCTCAACCGGGATCACCTCCAATCGATAGCCCCGTCCCCAAAGGTAGTGCGTCTCGCCGCTGCACATCTGGCGCTCGCTCTGACGTGGCTGCGCCTGAAAGTGGGCCTGTTGCTGCCGGATCCACGGCAAGCGTCTGACCACGGCCATTCTGATGGCCGTCTGTGACAGCGACGCCGGGGCCGAGACGCGCACGCGACCATCAGGGGGCAGCACATTGATGTGCAGGTTCTTGATCCCCTTATGCTGCAACTCCAGCGTGAGCTCACCAATGGTGATCAGGGGCATCAGTGGTACTCCTGCTGCGCTTTCACCAGCTCCATCACCTCGGCAACGGTCACATCGTATCCCTTGGTTTCTTCGGCAATGGCAAACGCGATCTCCCGCTCCTTGAAGCGATCGCCATACCAATCGGCCTTCTTGGTATAACGCACGGCGGTATCAATCCTGGCCACCAGCAGCTCATCCTTGCCCAGATTGTCATAGAGTGCCCGTTTGGCTGCCGTGTCTATGCTCTCTGGGTAGGCGCTCTGGCTATGGCTCTGTGGATATTTCACCTGCTTGGCCAGCTCGCGGACCTTTTCCAGATACTCCTGATAGGAGATGGCCTGCTGGCGGCGCAGATCGATCAGCTCATCGAGCAGCACCGACATCCTCTCGTAGTATTTGGGGTTGACCGGGTTCTCATCGACGGGGCCTTGTTGCACAAATCGGGGAACTATCTAGCCAAGTGGTGATCTGATCTCCCGGATCAATCACCGAGCACAGTC
>NZ_JAPDBZ010000147.1:0-10032 GCF_027705505.1 Aeromonas sp. QDB56 | reverse complement strand
ATGACTCATGATGAACCCTTTTTCATGGCTCCAGATGACAAACATGATCTCATATCAGGGACTTGTTCGCACCTTCCTTAGTATCATTCGCAGATTGCTGAGCCAGAGTACGCATACGTTGCAACATACTAGTCACCTCGTCCATAGCCCCTTCTGCGGTCTGAGCCATGGAAATACCGTCGTTGGCGTTGCGGTTGCCCTGATCCAGGCCGTTGATCTGGGAGGTCATCCGGCTGGAGATCTGCAGACCGGCCGCATCGTCCTTGGCGCTGTTGATACGCAGGCCTGAAGCAAGGCGGGTATAGGAGGTATCCAGCGACTTGCCGGAGTTCATCAAGTTGCGCTGGGCGTTGAGGGACGAGACGTTGGTGCTGATGTACATGGACATATTGAATTCTCCTGATGAGTCTAAAACTGCGGATCCCAGGGCGCGTTGCGATTGAGATCCATCGTCAGTCCGCAGGGCCAATCCGCTGCCGGTGACTGAGGCAGATCTGATTCAACGTGGTGATGACCAGATCCGCAGCACTGCAAAAAGTTGGATTTCCTGACACCCTTCCATTTGCTTCCCCCTTAGTAACGGCACCACAGCCCGATGCTTTAGAACATTTTTTGCCTCAAAGAGGATAAATCTGTACTGAATCCCACCATGACCGTATTGCCGCCTGATGCTGCCCACTTGCCTACCTCAACCCCTGATCCAGAAACCGGCGCTGGCTCCCACTTTTGCACTCCCGCATTGCTCATCCCCACGGCTTGCCCCTAAAATCGCCGCCCCATCATCTATTGGACGTGAGTTGTTCTCCATGCAGACTCTGGTTGAGCAGATCGTTTACATCAGCGACATGTTTGGTACTGCGGTATTCGCGTTTTCGGGCGTACTGGTGGCGGGCCGTCTCAGGATGGATGGTTTCGGTGTCATGGTGCTGGCGGCGGTTACCGCCATCGGGGGTGGCACCATCCGCGACATGATCCTGGGGGCAACCCCGGTCTTCTGGGTACGCGACCCCCTCTATATCTGGGTGGTCATTACCACGGCGCTCATCGGCATGTGGATGGTCAAACTGCCCCGCCGCATGCCCTGGTATGTGCTGCCGGTGGCAGACGCCTTCGGGTTGGCGCTCTTTACCGTGATCGGGGCACAAAAAGCCCTCAACTTTGGTACATCGGGGCTTATCGCCGTATTGATGGGCACCATGACGGGGGTTGCGGGCGGCATGATCCGTGACGTGCTGGCCCGGGAAGTGCCCATGGTGCTGCAAAAGGAGATCTACGCCACCGCCTGCATTCTGGGCGGCATCCTCTATACCTTGTCGCTGGAAGTCGGGGTAGAGAGGGTCAGCGCCATGCTCATCAGCATGCTCGGGGTGTTTGGTCTGCGGGTAGCGGCCATCTACTGGCACCTCTCCCTGCCCACCTTCTCGCTGCAGCGCAACTGAGAAGCCTCAGAGTGGGCGAGATCCCATCCCGGCAGGGACAAGATTGAACCAAGTTCGCTTTTCTGTTGTCATACAGGAGTCGTTTCAATCCGGACTCTCTCAATGCATTCTCTCATGCAAAAACTTGGGCTCATTACCACGCTTGTTCTGATGATGGTGGCAGCGGCTCATGCGGGGGCACAGGCCCTGTTCGGGCGTCTGGCATCCACCCCGGTGCAGCAGTTCAACCAGCAGATCCGTCAGGCGAGCAGCAGTCAGCAAGGCTGGGTCAACGACTATCGCGAAGTGGCTCGCCGCTTCGTCGGCCATAAAGATGTACCCACCCGTATCCATGCTCAACAGCTGGACAACGATCTGGTGCTCTCGGTGGCCCTTGATGGCCAGCGTAGCGACATGCTCTACATCCTGACCCTGTTTCGCAGCAACAACCTGTGGCAGATGCGTCAGGCCGAGATGGGCTGGCGCTGTCAGGGTCAGGAAACCTTCACCCCGGTCCCCTGCCCCTGAGCATCTACCTTCATCCGAGTGAAATAAAAAATCCGGCGCCTTGGCCGGATTTTTTATACGCGTCTTGCCGTCACATCACGGACGGTAGACCTTGACGTTGGCAAAGCCCTTCTCTTTCAGGTAAAGCGCCTGCAACTTGCTCATCACGCCGCGATCGCAATAGAGCAGGTAGGTCTTCTCTTTCGGCAGATCACCAAAGGCGGTGGCCAGCTTGAAGAAGGGGATATGCATGATCTCGCGCCCTTCCACCACCAGCGGCTTGTCGTCATGCTCCTCCATGGAGCGAATGTCCAGGATCACCTCGTCGTCACCGCTCTCGGCGGTGGTCTCCACCTCCTGCACCTCGGCGGCGGTCTCTTCACCGATGCGACGAATGTCGAGGTAACGGGCCTCGGCCACCACCTTGTCCAGAATGGCAAAGTCGAAGTTCTCCTCTTCCGCCTCGATGCGGGAGAGCTCGGCCTTCACGGTCGGCTTCTTGGAAATCACGCCGCAATACTCCGGCATGGTCTCCGCGAACTCCAGGGTACCGATGCGGCGCGCTTCGCTGATGATGTCCGGCTTGTCCCAGGTGATGAGGGGACGCAGGATCACCTTGTCGGTCACCCGATCGATCACGTTCAGGTTGGTGAGGGTCTGGCTCGAGACCTGACCCACACACTCGCCGGTCACCAGGGCCGGGATCTGGAATTCGTCGGCCACCTTGGCAGCGGCACGCATCATCATCCGCTTGAGCACCACCCCCATCTGGCCGTTGTCGATCTTCTCGAGGATCTCGGCTACTACCGGCTCGAAGTCCACCGCGGTGAAGCGCACCCGGTGGGAGGAGCCGAAACGGTTCCACAGGTGATAGGCCACCTGCTTGACGCCAATCTCGTGAGCCGCCCCACCCAGATTGAAGAAGCAGTAGTGCACCCGGCAGCCGCGCTTGATGAACTGGAAGGAGGCGACACCCGAGTCAAACCCGCCGGAGAGCAAGCTCAGCACATCTTCCTGGGTGGCGATGGGCATGCCGCTCAGCCCCTGGTGGATGGCGCTGACGATGAAAAGCTCCTCGCCATCGATCTCGAGGTTGATCTTCACATCCGGGTTCTTGAGGCGCACGCCGTTGCTCACGCAGTGCTGGTTCAAACCACCGCCCACGTAGCGCTCCACTTCGAGGGAGGAGAACTCGTGCTTGCCGTGGCGCTTGGCACGCACGCAGAAGGTCTTGCCCTCGAGCTGATCACCCCAGACGGCTTTCACCTGCTCGAAGATGTCGTGCAGGTCGGTAAACTTGCTGGCCTGCACCTCGAGGAAGGCCTGAATGCCGGGGATGCAGGCCAGGGCTTCGATGGCTTGCTCGCGGAACTGGTCATTGCGGGAGCTCACGATCAGCTTGTCCCAATCCATCCGCACCCGGGCATCGTCGTCAAAGCGGCGCAGGACATTGCGGATATTGCCCTGCAGGATCTTGATGAAGCGCTGGCGAACCGACTTGCTCTTGATGGTGATTTCAGGGAACAGCTTGATAATGAACTTCATGGTAATGACTCGGGTGGCCTTGATTTAAGGGCGCGAATTATATCAGAACTTTGTGACCAGCGCCTACTGCATGAGCGGCCGCTCACATTCCCCCACGCAAAGTTTGCCGCATCCGGGCAATCATGCGTATATTCCCACCCCTGCATCCTGGCAACACAGCATTCATGAAAACCCATATCTACTACCCCGGCATGGAGGTACGCGACGAGCTCTGGCTCAAGTTTGCCCTGCTCTATCTGGAGCGGCTCGCCTTCGTCTTCACCGTCAGTGAGAAGAGCGGTCTCACCGCCCTGCTGGAGACCCTGCGCCAGCAAACCGACCTGTTGGCCGAGCCGCCACGACCCGCCTTCTTCGCCGATATCACGCCCCAGGTGGAGAGCCAGATTGCCGGTCTGGTCGCCCCCGATTTTGTCCGCCACAAGGTATTTGGCAACAGGGAGCTCATCGCCCGCTGGCGTTCAGCCCCCAACCACGACTGCTTCTGCCCGGCTCAGGCGGGACTGGAGCGGCTGCACGGGTTTTGTCTGACCCACGGCTTTGCGACGCAGGATGAAGGGGGGATCAGAATGGCGCGCCGCTTTGCCAACCTGCTCTCCATGCGCCTCGCCCGTGAGTGGGCACTCGCCAATGACGGGGCGCTTATTACCGATCACGACTATCTGGATCGGCTGCTCCATCTGCTCGAATCCCGCTACCACAATCGCGGCGGTCAGGATTGCTTCCACCTCGAGATCCCGCTGCAAGTGCCCACTCACCTGGCCGACATCCCGTTTGCAGAGCTCATTGCCCTGCGGGGGCGAAGCGGCTTTCGTCAGCAGCTCGCCGAGTTCCATCATGCCCTCGATGCCCTGCTCGCCATGCTGGGCAGCGGCTACGCCGAACCCGCCGTGTTGACCCGCTTCGAGCAGGCCCAGCAGGGGTTCACACCCTTGCTGGGACCCGAGACCGTCACCCTGCCGCTCACCACGCTCGTCAGTACTGGCTTACCGGCCATGGCGATGATCCACCACCTCAAGGGGAGTCACCGACAGAGCGACCTGGTGTTTCATCCCATCAAGAAGAGCCACTTCCACCAGCGCAAGAGCCGGCATTTCTTCACCCGGCTGGGGCAGGTCAAGCCCTGACTCCCCGTCTCTGCCGGGAATCGACAATCAACTGACGGCATCGGGACCATCCCCGATGCCGTCAGTATTCTGGCGCTCACCACGCCCTCAGGAGGAGTTTTCCAGCCGAAACTCGATGCGATCGCTGTTTCCCGCCTCATCCACCACCACCAGCTGATAGCGGCCCGCCTTGCTCACTACTTGATCCCCGTCCCAGCGCAGCCGCTGGCCGTTGAGAAACCATGCCGGCTTGCCGACACCGCCCAGCACCCTGGGCTGCAACCGATAGCGCTGACTGCGGATAAGGTTGCCCTCCCCCAGTGCCAGGATGCGGATGGGGGCCTGCTGCTCGGCGCTCTGTCCCTCCCCCGCGCAGCCCCTGGCAAGCAGCGCCTGACGCCGCTCGCCCGGTGAGCGCCATGGCTCCAGCGACAGCGGCCAGAGCGCTCTAAAAGCGGATTGTGCCGCATCGTGGCAGCGGGTCAGCGTCGGCTTGCCGTCGACAGTGAGCGCAACCTGGCGCAGCGGCGAGGGCCAATCCATGGGATCCGGCAAGGTGGGAGGGTCGCGCCCTTCCAGCAGCCAGGCGCTCTGATGCTGCAAACAGGCCTCTGGCAGGGTCGTGCTCGTCTTGCGCCCCAGCGGCCAACAAACTTCGGCCTCGCTCACCGTGTTGGGTTGTGCTGGCAAGGGGCTGTTGTCAGCCAATCGCGAGTAGACCGAGAGCAGCAGCGGCACTGCCGCGCTCTGTCCATAAAAGCCGGGCATGGGGGTGCCATCGGGGCGCCCCAGCCAGACGCCGATGGTCCAACGACCGGAGACCCCCATGGCCCAGCTGTCGCGATAGCCATAGCTGGTGCCGGTCTTCCAGGCCAGTCGATTGACCCGGCCGGTCGCCTCACTGGCAAAGGGCTGATCCGCGCGCCCCTGGGCGTTCAATATCTGCCAGATGATCCAGGCGGCCCCCGGGCTCAGCAAGGGGCGTGACACCGCCTGCTGCCCCGCCAGCCAGACCGGCATCGCCACCTGCCCCTGCCGGGTCAGCGAGCTGTAGAGCGCCACCAGTTGCTCGAGCCGAATGCCCGCCGCCCCCAGCGCAATGGCCGGATTGGGCTTGTCGGAGAGCGCCAGCCTCACCCCGGCGTTGTCGAGGCGGCTGACCAGTTTGTCGGCCCCGAGCGCCTCCAGCACCTGCACCGCCGGCACGTTGAGGGATTGCTGCAGCGCCTGGGCGAGGGTTACCGGTCCCTGAAAGGCGCCAGAGAAATTGGCGGGTCTATAGTCCGAGCCCAGCCTTGGCGCATCGGAGAGCAGAGAGGCCGAGTGCACCAGCCCCTCGTCCATCGCCAGACCGTAGATGAAGGGCTTGAGGGTGGAGCCGGGAGAGCGGATCGCCTGCACCATGTCGAGGTAACCGTGGCGACGCAGATTGCCATACTCGGCGCTGCCCACATAGGCGCGCACCGCCATGGTCCTGTTGTCGACCAGGAGCAACGCCGCTGAGGTCTGCTCGGGGAAGCGGCGGATATAGCTCGCCACCCGCCCCTCCAGCCAACGCTGCAGATCGCCGTCGATGGTGGTATGCACCAGGGCCCCGGCCTGATGGTCGGCGGCGAGGCGGGCAAACAGCGGCGCCTCCATCGGCGTGAAGTGACCGCGGGCCAGCACAGGCTCGATGCGCCCCTCCTGCCACGCCTGCTCTGGCCAGACACCTTGCGCCACCAGCCGCTGCATCACCTTGTCACGGGCGGTGCGGGCCCGCTCGGGATGCCGGTCCGTCCGGTTGCGGCTGGGAGCCTGCGGCAGCACCGCCAACAGCGCCGCCTCGGCATAGGTCAGCTTGGCTGCACTCTTGCCGAGATAGGCAAAACTTGCGGCCTGCACCCCCTCCAGATTGCCGCCAAACGGTGCCCGGTTGAGGTAGACGGTAAGCAAGGTGCGCTTGTCATAGTGCCACTCCAGCTGCAGCGCACGCGCCATCTGGCGCAGCTTGCCGGGCACGCTCCTGTGGTAGGACTCGATAAGGCGCGCCACCTGCATGGTGAGGGTCGAGCCCCCCGACACAGCGCGTCCGTAATGCAGCCACTGCCAGATCCCGCGCACCATGGCCACCGGATTGACCCCGGAATGACGCCAGAAATGGCGATCCTCGTAGCCCAGCAGCGCCTCGATATAGCGGGGGGAGACCTGCTCCAGGGTCACGGGGTAACGCCACACGCCGCTGGTATCGGCAAAGGAACGCAGCGGTCGCCCCTTCATGTCGAGCACCACCCGTGCGTAGGCAGGGTCGAGCGGCGGCGGCGGGAAAATACGATCCAGCGCCAGCAATGACAGGAGCAGTGCTACAACACCCAGCACCGAAAAGCGCAGCCAACGTGGCAGGCCACCAAGCCAACGCAAGCCAGCGTGGCCAGTGCGACCCAATTTCAGCCAGCCACGCTGCCAGAAAGTGAGCGGGCGAACCCGCTCAAGGGAGGGTTTGTTACTCAGAGATGATCACCTCGTGGATATCCTCACCCACAGCCCGGATCTCGGGTCGGTACATATCCTCCACCTGGGTCGGCGGCACCTGATAGCGACCCGGCGTCACCGCCCGCATCAGGTAGACCAGTTGCTGGTTGCTCCCGGCGCTCAGATCCAGCGCCGCCGTGTAGCGGTCATCGCGAAACTCCTGATGCTTGAGATAATCGTTCCACTCGCTCTGCCACGCCGGTTTCCCCTCGATGGAGAGCTCTTCGAGCTTGATGCTATTGCCAAGGGCCGGGTTCTCCAGCTCGAAGCCAGCGGGCACCATCTCCACCAGCAGGGCATCGGGCACCGCCGATTCACTGCTGACATTGAGCCGCACCACCACCAGATCGCCCACCTTCACCTTGGTCGGGTCAAAACGCTGACCGTCGCTGTTGAACCAGCTGCGGGTCACGCTTATCCCCTGACTCAATCTGGTAGGAGCCTGTTCGGGGTAGCCGACCAGGGTGCGCTGCACATAGAGGGATCCCTTGCCCTCGTTGGTGACGGTGCTCGCCGCCAGTGCCTCGGGGGCACCCTGCTGCAGCGGAACCGAACCGCTCAGGGATCCACTGCCAAGAGAGGAGGTCACCCTGGCCTGCCAGTCGACGGCCGGATCGACGCGGGCGAGTCGCAGCAGAGCGAGCCGCTCCTGGGTACTGAGCCACTGACGGTGAGCCAGGGTATCGGCCACCTTGGCACTGAGGGCCGGCCAGATCTCCGCAGCCAGCTTGTGCTGGCGCAGCAGGGAGAGCTCAAGGGCTTGGTCGCGCAGCGGCGAGCCGTAATCCCCCAGATAGTCGTCCCCGCGCTCGGTCGCCAATGCCCGACTGAGGGCCTTGGCGGCGTTCTGCTCATCCCCCATGGCCGAGAGCGCCAGCGAGAGGTGCAAGAGCGGCAAGCCGGAGCGGGCATGATCGGCCTGCTGCTCCCAGATAAGGCGCAGGGTAGCGAGCGGCGCCTTGCCCACCCGGGCCAGCACATAGGCACTGTAGGCCTGATAGGCCAGCCGGCTGTGCTCGGGGGCACTGCTCCAGCGCTCACCATACTGACTGTCGGTGAGATAGCTTTGCAGCCGGTTCAAAGCCTGATTGAGCATCGCCTCCGGCACGGCGTCGCCCGCTTCCTTGCGCGCCAGCAGGTAGTCGGCGGCATAGGCGGTGAGCCACTGCTCCTCGTCGGAGCGACCATCCCACAGGCCAAAGCCGCCGCTTGGCAGTTGCAACCGCTGCAGCCGTTGCAGCAGGGCGCGTTGCACATCCGCCTCGCTCGCCGGTTTGTTGCCCTGTGCGGGTTTGCGCCAGGCGGCCCGCTCATCGGCCGTGGTCAGCAAGTAAGGCCAGGCACGGGACAGGGTCTGCTCCAGACAGGCGTAGGGGTAGTCGGCCAGCGCCTGCCACTGGGCTGCCGGATCCCAGGGGGGAGTGCCGGAGAGGCTGAGCAGCCCCTGCAGGTTGGCACGATCCAGCCCGGTCAGCTCAGCTGGCGCAAAAGCCATCTCTTGGCCGAGAGCCAGCATCTGGTAGCGCTGGCGAGTCTCGGCAGGCCAGGGGGAACGCAGCGGCAAAGTCCAGTCGCGGCTGATGGCAAAATCCATGCCGCTGGCAGCCAACTGCAGGCTTGCCACGCCGCTCGCTTCGGTCACGGTGAGCGGCAGGGTCAGCCACTGCTCCTCGCCGTTTTTAAGGGAAAGCGTCTCGGGCAGCTCGCCCCCCGCCTGCAAGCCACCGCTTAACGTCCATGCGAGGGAGAGGGTCTGATCCTCACCGCTCATGTTGCGCAGCTGCACCAACGCCCGGGTCTCATCCCCTCTGGCGCCAAAGCGCGGCCAGCCGATCTCTGCCACCAGCGACGCCACCACCTTGACGGCGCGCTCGGCCTCACCGACTTGCTGTTCGTTCCAGGCCAGCGCCATCAGCGCCAGTTCGCCGTTGAAGTTGGGCAAATCGAGCGGGATCACCGCCTTGCCCTGCTCGTCAAAACTCACCTCGCCGCTCCAGAGCGCAGCGATCTCGACCCGGCTCTCCAGCGCGCCCCCTTTTTTCAGCGGCGCCCGGTCACCCCCGTAGTTGAGGCGGGCCAGCTTGCCATCCTGTGGCGGGATCACCTGGCCGTAGTTGTCGAACAAATCCTGGGCGAAGCGCTTGCGACCAAAGAAGATCTCGAACGGGTCGAGGGGCTGGTAGTCGCTGATATTGAGCACGCCCCGATCCACCGCCGCCAGCACCACGCGGCCCTGACTGTTGGGGGTGGAGGTGGCGGTCACTTCCAGCCGGGTGAGCGGCACCGTTTTGTCCGGCGCGCTCAGGGTAAGCGGCAGACGGCGCGCTTCCCGATCCAGGGTGAGCGGCACCAGACCGACCGATCGCAGGCTCTGCACACTCTTTTGGCTCACCGGCTTTGAGTCACTGTCTGGCGCGGCGATCTGGGCCGAGATATGCAGGTCATGGCGCTGCCACTCGGGGCTGACCGGGATCTCGAACTCGCCGCGGGCATCCTTGGCATCGCCGCCGGCGCCCTTGAGCTCGATACGCTGCCACCAGCGCAGGCCGTCGCCATCTTCCACCATCAGCAACCCCTTGCCGGGGCGCGGGGCCACCAGGGTCACGTTGGCCTTCTCCCCGGCCTGATAGGCGCGCTTGTCGAGGGTAATGGCAATCTTGTCGGGCCGCGCCTGCTCCCCACCGCCGCCCCAGGCGTAACTGCCTATCTCCACCCGCAGGCTCGATTGATGTCCCTGACTGTTCTCCACCTCCAATCGATACCAGCCCGCCGCCAGTTGCAGCGTGAGCGGGGTCGGCCCCTTGCCATCCAGCTGCAGGGTCTGCTCCTGCTCCAGATAGGGCTGGCTGTTGAATTCGTACTTCCACCCCTCCCCATCTTAAATGCGAAAGGGGACTCCCTCCGACGTAGGTGGGAGGGGAATTTCGCCGGGGCGTCAGCCCCGCTGG
>NZ_JAPDBZ010000146.1:0-10051 GCF_027705505.1 Aeromonas sp. QDB56 | reverse complement strand
CGCGAGCAGCTATCACCCAGTAATGGGAATCCCCCTCCTGTGACGCGAAGCGCTAAGGTGGGGGAGGATGTCAACTTCCTGCCGGTGCTCCTGCTCAACGATGTGGAAGGGCAGTTGTTTGCCGATCTTGCGCTCACCATCGCCTGCGCGGTGACCGTCTCCATGGTGGTGGCGGTCACGGTGTTGCCTGCGGTGGCGGCGCGCTGGATGGGGCACGAGCGGCTGATTGATCCCTTTGAGCGCCTGTGGTGCCGCGCCACTCGCCATGTGATCCGCTGGACTGCCACCGCCCCCAGGCGCTGGGCCATCATCGTCCTGATGATGACGGGGCCTGTGCTGGCGAGCTGGCTGCTGCTGCCCAAGATGAACTACCTGCCAGATGTGAAGCGGGACGCCATCGATGTCTGGATGAGTTTCACCCCGGGGGTCAATCTCAAGGCCCAGCGGGAAGAGGTGATCGATACCCTGATTGCTCGCCTCGACCCCTATATGAAAGGGGAGAAGGAGCCTGTCCTCAAGAACTACTACATCCTGCGCTACCCGGGCGGTGCCCAGATCGGGGTGCGACCAAAGGAGGATAACCAGATCAAGGTGCTGGAGCAGCTCTTGATGAAGCAATTGCTGGTGGGCATTCCCGACACCCGGGTGTTTGGCGGTCAGGGGTCCCTGTTTGGCGGTTTTGACAGTGAAAACAGCATCTCCCTGCTGATCCAGGGGGGTGGGCTACCCGAACTCTATCAGGCGGCCAGGGAGAGCATGACCATAGTGCAGCGGGACTTGCCCGGCGCCCAGGTCAGGCCAGAGCCCGGACTCGATTTCACCGCTCCCGAGCTTCGGCTGGTGCCCCAGGACAGGCGCCTGGCCGAGGTGGGCTGGGATCGCTCCCCCATGCCCGCCATCATCCAGACCTTTGGCGATGGTCTGCGGGTCGGCGAATATTTCGACGGGGATGAGCGGCTCGACATCCTGCTGATGGGGCAGGCCTCCGCCAACCCGGACGAGCTCAAGGCGGTGCCGCTTGCTACCCCGTCCGGGCGCATCGTTCCCCTTGGGGAACTGCTGCGGGTGGAGCCGCAACTCGGGCCTGAGAGCATCTTCCGATCCGATGGGCGGCGCAGCATCAGCCTGCAGATTTCGCCCCCTGCGGGGATGAGCATGGAGCAGGTACTCGACACCCTGCAGCACAAGAGCTTTGCCGCCATCCGGCCGTTGCTGCCAGCCGGGGGGGAGCTGCGGGTCGCCGGCAATGCCGACAGCCTGCAGCAGGCGCTGGGCAACCTCGGCAGCATCTTCCTGTTCGCCGTGATGATACTGCTCATTCTGCTGTGGGGGGTCTTCGCCTCCCTCAATGATGCCGTGCTGGTGTTGCTCACCTTGCCGCTCGCCACCGTAGGCGGCGTGCTGGCGCTGCACCTGAGCGGTCTGGTGGCGCCGCTGCCGATGGACTTGCTCACCATCATCGGCTTCGTCATCCTGCTCGGGTTGGTGGTCAACAACGCCATTTTGCTGGTGCACCAGACCAGGATGGCCGAGCGGGAGGGGATGAGCCGACAGTCGGCAGTCACCGATGCCCTGCAAAGCCGGATGCGTCCCATCGCCATGACCAGCCTCACCAGCATCTTCGGCATGCTGCCCCTGATGCTGAGTCCGAGCGAGGGGAGCGAAATCTACCGGGGGCTGGCCACCGTCATCGTCGGCGGCATGAGCTGCAGCACCCTCTTCACCCTGATCCTGTTGCCCGCCTTCCTGCGGTTGGGGGAGCAGACCGACATACCGCACGCCCTTCGGCAGCGTGCCTGAGCAAGGAGCTCATCGATGACACAAGGTTTCACATGGATGGTGGTGGGGGCCCTGCTGCTGACTGGCGGGCTGCCTGCGCTTGCACAAAGCAAGATGGTGACGCTGGCGAGCCGCCAGCAGGCGGCACTCAGCGCCGAGGTGAGCGGCCGGGTGGAATGGATAGCCGAGTTCGGCAGCCGAGTGAAGGCGGGGGACGAGCTGCTGCGCCTCGACGCCGCCACCCTGCGTCTCTCCCTTGAGCAGTCCCGGGCCGAGCAGGCGAGAGAGGCGAGCAACCTGCGCTACGCCCGCGCCGAGTTCCAGCGCCTGGAGCAGTTGCACCGGCAGAAGAGCGCCTCCCAAAGCCAGTACGACAAGGCGCGTTACGACGTGGAGCAGGCCGAGCTGGCCGAGCAGCTGGCCCGGGTACAGGTACGCCAGATCGAGGCGCAACTGCATAGGACTCACATCTTCGCCCCCTTCGATGGTGTGGTGAACGAGCACTTCGTCCAGCCGGGGGAGCACGTGGATGAAGGGGAGCAGGCGCTGGAGCTGGTCAATCCCGACGAGCCGGACATCCGGCTGCGGGCGCCCATCGCCTGGGCCCAGCAACTGGCCGCCCAGACCCGGCTGCGGGTGGAGGGGGAGCAGCTCAGCAGCCACGCCGTCTACTACCAGCGGGCGGCAAGCGCCGATCCCAAATCCCGCCTCATCGAGCTGCGCCTCAGGCCCGAGCCTGGGCGTTTCATCATAGGTTCGCCGGTGCGGGTAGCGCTGCCGATGGGGGAGCGGCAGACCATGCTGCTGCCGCGGGATGCCCTGGTGCTCGGCACCGAGGGGAGCGTGGTCTACCAGGTGGAGCAGAGTGGCGCGGATCTCAAGGTGAACCGGGTGCCGGTCACAGTGCTGTTTGGCGACAACCGGCAGGTGGCGGTGAGCGGGGCCCTCAAGCAGGGGGACAGGGTGGTGGTGCGCGGCGCCGGCAGCCTGCAGGATGGGGACAAGGTGGAGCTGTTTCGCGGCTGATCCAGCCTGGTCACCATGAAAAACGGCTCCCGCGGGAGCCGTTTTTGTTGCCGGTGGCTGGGCGATTACTCGACCATCATCACCTTGCAGGTGTTGGTACTGCCGACGGTTTCCATCTTGTCGCCGTGGGTGAGCAACACCATGTCGCCGCTTTGCAGCAGCCCCTTGGCCTTGAGCACGTCCAGGGCGTCGCGGCACACCTCGTAGACCGGCTTGGTCTCGTCCCCGTCGAACAGCACAGGGGTGACGCCGCGGTAGAGGTTGGCCCAGGCCAGGGTCTTGTTGTGGGGGGACATGGCGAAGATCGGCAGGCCGGAGCTGATGCGGGACATCAGCAGCGGGGTGGTGCCCGATTCGGTCAGCGCCACGATCGCCTTGACCCCTTCCAGGTGGTTGGCCGCATACATGGTGGACATGGCCACCGCCTCTTCCACCGAGGTGAAGGTGTAGCTCATGCGGTGGTTGGAGACGTTCAGGCTCGGGTGCTTCTCGGCGCCCACGCAGACGCTGGCCATGGAGGTGACTGTCTCGATGGGGAACTGGCCGGCGGCAGTCTCGGCGGAAAGCATCACCGCATCGGTGCCGTCCAGCACGGCGTTGGCCACGTCCATCACTTCGGCGCGGGTCGGCAGCGGTGCGTTGATCATGGACTCCATCATCTGGGTCGCGGTGATGACCACGCGGTTCAGACGGCGGGAGTGGCGAATGAGCTTCTTCTGCACACCCACCAGCTCGGGATCACCGATCTCGACGCCGAGATCGCCCCGGGCCACCATGACGGCGTCGGAGCCGAGGATGATGTCCTCCATCGCCTCGTCGCTGGCGACGGTCTCGGCGCGTTCGACCTTGGCCACTATCTTGGCGTTGGAACCGGCTTCGCGGGCCAGCTCGCGGGCGTAGCGCAGGTCATCGCCGCTGCGGGGGAAGGAGACCGCCAGGTAGTCCACGTTCATGCGGGCGGCGGTCTTGATGTCTTCCTTGTCCTTGTCGGTCAGGGCCGGAGCGGAGAGGCCGCCCCCCTTCTTGTTGATGCCCTTGTTGTTGGAGAGGGGGCCGGCCACGGTGACCGTGGTGTGGATGCGGGTGCCTTCCACCTGTTCCACTTTCAGCTGTACCCGGCCGTCGTCCAGCAGCAGGATATCGCCTGGCACGACGTCGTTTGGCAGGCTCTTGTAGTCGATGCCGACCTGCTCCTGGCAGCCTTCTCCCTTGCCGAGGGCGGCGTCGAGGATGAACTTGTCACCGATGGCGAGGTAGATCTTGCCATCCTTGAAGGTGGAGACGCGGATCTTGGGACCTTGCAGGTCTCCCATGATGGCCACGTGGCGGCCGAGCTTGGCGGCGATTTCACGCACCTGGTTGGCGCGCTGGATATGGTCTTCAGGAGTGCCGTGAGAGAAGTTCATCCGCACCATGTCGGCACCGGCGCGGATGATCCCCTCGAGGATGCCGTCGCGATCGGTCGCCGGACCGAGTGTGGTTACAATCTTTGTACGTCTTGGCATGAAAGACTCCAATGTGAAGTTGATATGACTTGAAATACTGCCCCGTCAAGCATGTGGCATGGCGCCGGCTTGCAGGCCATCTGGGTGGCCTTCTGTGATTGAATTTCGATACTACACCAAGCCCGGTGGCTTAGACAGTCGGGGGCGAACCCCCGAATGATCAGGAGGAGTGCGGGGTATCAAAGCGGGATTCGCGCAAACCTTCTTTGACTTTTTTCAGGTTTTCGCGAAATTTCATGCCACGGCGCAGGGTGAAGCCGGTGGCCAGCACATCCACCAGGGCGAGCTGGGCGATGCGCGACGCCATGGGCATGTAGACGTCGGTGTCTTCCGGCACGTCCATGGAGAGCACCAGGTTGCACTCGCGGGCCAGGGGGGAGTCCTTGGCGGTCATGCCGATCACGGTGGCATCGTTTTCACGGGCCAGGGCGGCAATTTCCACCAGCGCCTTGGTGCGGCCGGTGTGGG
Source organism: Aeromonas sp. QDB56 (assembly GCF_027705505.1). Taxonomy (NCBI): domain Bacteria; kingdom Pseudomonadati; phylum Pseudomonadota; class Gammaproteobacteria; order Aeromonadales; family Aeromonadaceae; genus Aeromonas; species Aeromonas sp. QDB56. The sequence continues at coordinate 5,273 of NZ_JAPDBZ010000146.1, read as the reverse complement.
AGATGAGCACCACCACGTCCCCTTCGCTGCTGTTGATGCAGCTCATGCGCATCATGACGATGTCGTCGAAGCTCACCACGGGGATGTTGAAGCGGAAGAACTTGTTCTGGGCATCCCGGGCGACGGCGGAGGAGGCGCCCAGGCCAAAGAAGCTGATCTTCTTGGACTGGGTCAGGATGTCGACGCAGCGGTTGATGGCGGAGATGTCCAGGCTGTTCTTGGCGGCATCGAGACAGGCCATGGTGGACTCGAAAATCTTGGCGGTGTAGGTGTCGGGCCCGTCTTCCGCTTCCACGTGGCGGTTCACATAGGGGGTGCCGTTGGCCAGGCTCTGGGCGAGGTGCAGCTTGAAGTCGGGAAAGCCCTTGGTATCGAGGCGACGGCAGAAGCGATTGACGGTGGGTTCGCTGACATCCGCCAGCTTGGCCAGGGTGGCGATGCTGGAGTGAATGGCGGTCTGGGGGGATGCCAGGATCACTTCCGCCACCTTACGCTCTGATTTACTGAAACTTTCCAAATTGTTCGTAATTTTATCGAGGGTATTCATCATTACCACCAGGCATTTTTGTAATTTAACTTCAGTGTCTGTGCACTAAATTCACAGCTCAAGCAGGTTTCCAATCTCCGCGATGACTATACAAGACAAGCGCTTATCGGAACTAATCTCGTCCATACAAAGTATGACTCATGTCTAATTATTTCGTGTTTTTAGTTACAAACTTCCATTCCGCCCTTGAAAACGCTTACAAATGTTGCAAAGCAACAACACTGTGAGCGGGCGCACAGTTGCATTCATAAAACGCGCCGCCGGGAAGCGGGCTCGAGTAGTATTGCAGCCAAATAACAAGGTCGGGACGGTAAGGGCCGCCCCGAGTCGGTAACGAAGGAGTTTGTTATGCAGCATACCCATGCGCTGGTGGGCGACGTAGGCGGTACCAATGCCCGGTTGGCCCTGTGCGAGCTGGCGACCGGCGCCATTTCCCAGGCAAAGACCTATTCAGGGCTGGCCCACCCCAGCCTGGAGGCCGTGGTGCGCCTCTATCTGGAAGAACATGGTGCCAAGGTGGGCGAGGCCTGCATCGCCATCGCCTGTCCCATCAACGGCGACTGGGTCGCCATGACCAATCACAGCTGGGAGTTTTCCATCAGCGAGATGCAGGCCAATCTGGGCCTGGATCGCCTGCAGGTGATCAACGACTTCACTGCCGTCTCCATGGCGGTGCCCGTGCTGACAGAGGCTGATCGCATCCAGCTGGGCGGCGCGGCCCCGGTGGCCGGCAAGCCCATCGCCATCTATGGTGCCGGCACCGGCCTCGGGGTCGCCCACCTGGTGCAGGCCGGCAAACAGTGGCTGAGCCTGCCGGGTGAGGGCGGGCACGTGGACTTCGCCGCCAACACGGAAGAGGAAGATGCGGTGCTGCAGGTGATGCGCGGCGAGCTGGGCCATGTGTCGGCCGAGCGCTTCCTCTCCGGTCCGGGTCTGGTGAACCTGTACCGCGGGCTGGTGAAGTCCGACGGCCGGGAGCCCGAGGCGTTCGAACCCAAGGACATCACGGAGCGGGCGCTGGCGGGGGAATGCCTGGATTGTCGCCGTACCCTGAGCCTCTTCTGCGTGCTGATGGGGCGCTTTGCCGGCAACCTGGCCCTCAACATGGGCACCTTCGGCGGCGTCTACATCGCCGGCGGCATAGTACCGCGCTTCCAGGAGTTCTTTATCGCCTCCGGTTTCCGGGTGGCGTTCGAGGACAAGGGGCGCTTCAAGTCCTACCTCAAGGACATCCCCGTGTTCCTCATCACCCACGAAGGTCCGGGCCTGCTCGGTGCGGGCGCCTATCTGCGCCAGTCCCTCGGGATCCGTCTCTGACAGGCTAGGGAAACGATTTCATCGCGGTTCAGCCCTGATTCAGTGGCCCTGGCGTAGAGTAGGCTCACGTACTCAAGAGGACAGGGTTTCACAGGGAATTGGAAGCTGTCTTCATCCGCTGGGTGCGAATTGTCACCTGACAAGCCTGAACTGTTTCACCGGCCCTCGCGGCCGGTTTTTTTATGCCCGTCGTTTCTGCTCGAGCAGGGGGTGAGGGGAGAGGCCCGTCGGTTTCTGATGGGAGGCAACTTGTCAGCACCATTGCCCTCGGCCAGGCATCGCCGGGCAGCACAGGGGAAAGGGTGGGAGAAGGTGAGCGCCGGGATGGCGATGCCCGAATGCGGCAGGGGCCAGGCACTGGCCTGACCCCGATCTGTCAGGGGAGGGTGATATGGAAGCGGGCGCCGCCGAGGGGAGACTCATCCACCCGGATCTTGCCGCCGTAGCTGTGCACGATCTCGGTGACGACGGCGAGCCCTATCCCCTGGCCCGGGGAGCTGTCGGCCCTGACGCCGCGCTGGAAGATCTGCTGCGACTTGCCGGGGGCGATGCCGGGGCCGTCATCCTCCACCACGATGAGCAGGCCGTTGTCCTGGTGGCCGACATGGACCCGGATCTCGCTGATGGCGAACTTGCAGGCGTTGTCGAGCAGGTTGCCCATCAACTCCATCAGATCGCCCTGCTCGCCGTGGAAGAAGACATCGTCATCGAACTGGAAGCCGGTCTGCAGCTTCTTGTGGCGATAGACCTTGGCGAGGCTGGCCAGCAGCTTCTCGATGAGCGGTACCGGCTCGGTGCCCTTGCTCGCGAGGCGCTTGCGACCCGTGACGGCGCGGCGCAGCTGGTACTGGATGATCTGATCCATGGTGGTGATCTGTTCGCTGATGTTGTCATGGATGTCGTGGCCGAGCTTGAGCTCCTGTGCGGTGATCTGGATCAGGGCCAGCCGGGTCTTCAAACTGTGGGCGAGATCGTTGAGCGCATGCTGATAGCGCTGGGTCTGCTGGCGCTCGTTTTCCAGCAACTGGTTGACGGATTCGGTCAGCGGCGTCAGCTCCCGCTCGTAGTCCTTGGAGAGCGCCTCCCGCGTGCCGGCACGGATCTCGTCTATCTGCCGCGCCATGGTGCGCAGGGAAGAGAGGCTCCAGAAGCTGGTGAGCAGCAGCAGGGCGCCGAGCAGGCTGTAGGCGAGCAAGGCCTGGCGAATGCAGCGGTAGAGATAGTCCCGGGTCTGGGTCTGGTAGCGCTTGGCGGAATCGACCATCACCACGTAGTAGGTCGTGGGGCCGTCGCCGTGGTTGCGCAGGAAGCGCAGGCTGTAGATGAAGTAGCTCTCGCCATTCTTGATGGTGTGCAGCTTGAAGAAATAGTCCTGATCCAGGCCCCCAAGGTACTTCATCAGATCCCGGCAGATGGTCTCCTTGATGGTGATCACCTCGGGCATGTGCAGGCTGGACCAGCTCAACTCTCCATCGGAGCGGCAGATCAGGGTGTCGAGATTGGGGTCGATGGCATCCGGGGTCAGGCCGCCGAGATCCGTGATGGCGTGGGGCTCCGGCTGCTTGGAGGAGAACAGCTTGGAGAGGTTCTCCTGCATGCGGATGCTGGCTTTCTGGGCCTGCTCCTCGGCGTGGCCGAGGTAGAGGATATAGACGGAGAAGGCCATGATGAGCGCGATGACCAGCATGGCGCTCATCATCAGCTTGAGGTGCAGCGAGCGACGGATCAGTGTCATGGGGTGCAGCATGGCAAGGGGCATCAACTGCAGGAGAGGTTGAAGATGTAACCCTGCCGGCGGATGGTGGAAATGGGCTGGATGAGCCCCTCCGGATCCAGCTTCTTGCGCAGTCGGCTCACCATCACCTCTATGGTGTTGGGATCCCCTTCGCCATCTCCGTAGAGCTGGTCCAGCAGTTGCTGCTTGGAGACCACCTGGCGGGCGTTGCGCATCAGGTACTCCAGGATCAGATACTCGAAGCTGGTGAGCACGGTGACTTCGCCGGCGATGGTCAGCTCCTTGCGGGAGAGATCCAGCTCGTAGTCACCCGCCTTCACCCTGGGGGAGATGAAGCCGGCGCTGCGGCGCACCAGGGCATTGAGGCGGGCCAGCAGCTCGTCCTTCTGGAAGGGCTTGACCAGATAGTCGTCCGCCCCGGCCTCCAGCCCTTCCACCTTGTCCTGCCAGTTGCCCCGTGCGGTCAACACTATGATGGGGAAGGGGATCTGCTGCTCGCGCAGGCGGCTGATGAGCTGCAGGCCGTCCATGTCCGGCAGGCCGAGATCGATGATGGCCACGTCGATGGGGTAGTCGGTCGCATAGTGCAGCGCCACCTGGGCGTTGTCCGTGCTGTGAACCTGATTCTGGGCCTCGGTCAACAGCGTGGAGAGGTGGTGATTGAGCAGCTTGTCGTCTTCGACCAGTAGGATTTTCATAAGATGCATGATGATAAGGGTCCAGGCTGTCAATTAGAGGGTCAAGAAGAGGGCGAGTCAATCCGGATCCTACCTGACCCCGCTGTATCGGGACTGAATCATGCCTGCCTTTGTTTCCATCCCCGTCCTTGCATCGGCAGCCATGCCTTTCGAGCTTCATCGTGATCAATGCCATCGAATCAGATTGGGACTGTTGGGGTTCCATTGGTGACTACTTGCGACTGTTCTGATCGCATAGGTGGGTATGGAAACTCGTTGTACTGTTGCAGCAGTGCTCGTCGTTACAACTTGGTACCCGTCATCCTGGACTACAGATGTGTAATTGTTAATATATGAATAAATTCAGTTTTATTTCTTTTCCCGGGCGAGCGAGTGCAACTTCTGGGGATGTGCAAAGAAGTATATTGCGCGGAAAAAGTCGGCAGGTCGAATTAGTGGCTTTTTTGAAGAGCTACCGTACGAGAGGTTTTCTGCGGTTTTGACTATGCATCCCTGCGCCAAACGAGATAGAATCTGACCCAAAATCGGGTTTGGGGCTCTCGGTTGCCCAAGATGTGTACAATGTCGCCGCTAGGAATCCTTGGCCGAGTAATGTGATGTAACGCCATTGTGAGACATCCACAACAAATAGAAGAAGCTGGAGGAGTTGATGACCAACAGCGAGCACAATCAGGTTAAAAGCAGCATATTGGGAGCTGTAACCTAGGGGCGGTAGCGTAATCATTTTATCCATAACAATCTTGCGTTGGTTTATCGCCGTTAATCCTCTTGCTTTGGAACCTTTCTGCGTGCAGACAGTCACACACCCCCAAACCAATACTGCTGAGTGGGTTCAAGCATTTGTGATCTCAGCGCAATCACTTTGTACTGTACCCAGGGTGAGAGCGTGAACAAATTGTTACCTGATTACCCATGATTAGCAGTCAGTTACCACGAACTATACTGATCTTACGTACAGTTATCGAGGTGCGAGATC
>NZ_JAPDBZ010000145.1:0-10211 GCF_027705505.1 Aeromonas sp. QDB56 | reverse complement strand
GCAAAAGAGAGTAATAGATCAGAACGGCCGATCGCCGTCAAGCACTGAAAATAGCAAAATCAGGTGCGGAATGACGGATCCATGCAGCCATTCCAGTATATCGCCATCCACCAACAAAGAAGCCCCTCGCAAGGGGCCTCTTTCATCATGCTGTGAGCGGCGTCGCCATCAGGCTTTCTTCGCCTTGGGCAGGCTCTCCTGCCATTTTCCGTTGTCGTAATGGGCTGTCCAGCCGGTCGCCTTGCCGTTGACCTCGGTCATCACGTACTGCTCCTTGGTCTTGCGGCTGAAGCGCACCACGGAGGCGTTTCCGTCAGGATCTGACGCCGGGGCGTCCGCCAGGTACTGGTGCTTGGGGGAGAGGCGATCGCGGAAGCGCTTGAGCTCCTCCACCAGTGGCGCACGGGTCTCGCGGGATTTGGGGAAGTTGCTGGCGGCCAGGAAGAGACCGGCGGCGCCGTCCCGCAGCACGAAGTGGGCGTCGGACTGGGTGCATTTCAACTCGGGCAGGGGTACCGGATCCTCTTTCGGCGGTGCAATGTCGCCATTTTTCAGGATCTTGCGGGTGTTCTTGCAGCTCTCGTTGGTGCAACCCATGTATTTGCCGAAACGGCCGTTCTTGAGCTGCATCTCGGAGCCGCAGCGATCGCACTCGATGCTCGGCCCTTCGTAGCCCTTGAGCTTGAACTGCCCCTGCTCCACCTCGTAGCCATCGCAATCCGGGTTGCGACCGCAGACGTGCAGCTTGCGGCTGTCGTCGATGATGTAGGCGTCCATGGCGGTGCCGCAGATCCCGCAACGATGCTTGGCACGCAGCGCATCGGTTTCCGCCTCGTCCCCGTCGGTGGCGGAGACGAACTCGTCCGCACTGACCAGGTTGATGGTCTTCTTGCAGCGCTCCTTGGGCGGCAGGGCATAGCCGGAGCAGCCGAGGAAGACGCCGGTGGTGGCGGTACGGATACCCATCTTGCGGCCACAATCCGGGCAGTCGATGTCGGTCAGCACCATCTGGTTGGCACGCATGCCCCCCTCTTCATGGGGCTTGTCGGCCTGCTCCAGCTCCTGGGTGAACTCGGCGTAGAAGGCGTCGAGCACCTTCTTCCACTCCAGGCTCCCCTCTGCGATGCCGTCGAGCTTGTCTTCCATCTTGGCGGTGAACTCGTAGTTCATCAGCTCGACGAAGTTCTCCACCAGGCGGTCGGTGACGATCTCCCCCATCTTCTCGGCGAAGAAGCGGCGGCTCTCGACCCGCACATACCCACGGTCGACGATGGTGGAGATGATGGAGGCGTAAGTGGACGGACGGCCGATGCCGCGCTTTTCCAGCTCGCGTACCAGGGCCGCTTCGGTGAAGCGGGCGGGCGGCTTGGTGAAGTGCTGGCGCGGATCCAGCTTGACCAGTTTCAGCACCTCGCCGACGGTCACCGCCGGCAGCTGGCTGTCTTCACCCTTGCGGCCCATGGGCGGCAGGGCCTTGGTCCAGCCGGCGAAGCGCAGGGTGCGACCGCGCGCCTTGAGCTCGAACTCCCCTGCCTTGACGGTCAGGGTGGAGGAGTCGTACTGGGCCGGGGTCATCTGGCAGGCGACAAACTGGCGCCAGATGAGGTCATAGAGCCGCATGGCATCGGGCTCCATCCCTTCCAGCATCTCGGCAGTCACCTGGACGCTGGAGGGGCGAATCGCCTCGTGGGCCTCCTGGGCATTGGCCTTGGCGCCGTAGAGGTTCGGCTCGCTCGGCAGGTAGGCGGCACCATACTGCTCGCCGATGTATTCCCGCACCGCATCCACCGCCTCTTTGCTGAGGTTGGTGGAGTCGGTACGCATATAGGTGATGTAACCCGCTTCATAGAGACGCTGGGCCATCATCATGGTCTTCTTGACCCCGAAGCTCAGACGGGTAGAAGCGGCCTGCTGCAGGGTGGACGTGATGAAGGGAGCGGACGGCTTGGAGCCGGTCGGCTTGTCTTCCCGGTTGACCACCTTGTAGTCGACCCCTTCCAGGGCCGCCACGGCGGCGAAGGTCTCGGCCTGGGTCACCGGCTTGAAGTCGGCACCATTGCGGCTGACCACCTCCATGCGCAGCTCGCTCTTCTCGGCGGTGAGCAGGTCGGCGTTGAGATCCCAGAACTCCACCGGCACGAACGCCTTGATCTCACGCTCCTTGTCGACGATGAGGCGCACCGCGACGGATTGCACCCGACCGGCGGAGAGGCCGCGGGCCAGCTTCTTCCACAAGAGCGGGGAGACCATGTAGCCCACCACCCGGTCGAGGAAACGACGGGCCTGCTGGGCGTTGACGCGATGAATGTTCAGCTCGGACGGCTGGGCGAACGCCTCCTGGATGGCGCTCTTGGTGATCTCGTTGAACACCACGCGCTTGTAGCGGCTGTCGTCGCCACCGATGATCTCGCGCAGGTGCCAGGCGATCGCTTCCCCCTCTCTATCCAAGTCGGTTGCGAGATAGATGGTGTCGGCCTTGGCGGCCAGACTTTGCAACTCGCTGACCACTTTTTCCTTGCCGGGCAAAATCTGGTAGTTGGCCTGCCAGCCTGCGGTCGGGTTGATGCCCATCCTTGAGAACAGGGCGTTGCGATCCTTGGCCGCCTTCTCGGATTCGCTGAGCTTGATGCCGCGAATGACAGGTTTTTTGGGCTCGGTGCTGGCGCTGCCGCTGGTCGGCAGATCGCGCACGTGGCCTACGCTGGATTTCACCACGTAGTCCTTGCCCAAATATTTGTTGATGGTCTTGGCCTTGGCCGGAGACTCCACGATGACCAGTGATTTGCCCATGCTGTAACTATTATCCTCATTGCACCCGACGGGGTTGGCGTGCGGTTTTGTGGGGCTGTATAAGAGATTTGACGGGAAAAAGCAATCTTGCGGGTCAATTTGCCCGACAGCCCGAACCGCCCTGCTTCTTTATTTATTAATGCGAAGCCGGGGCGCGGGAAGCAACCGCTTTTTTGTTTTTATGCTATATCCCCCCCTTTTTTAGATTGGAAATGACATATCCAGCCACCCTTGTGACATAAAAACCCATTCTGGTTATCAGCTTGTTACAAAGGATGAAATCTCTTTATAATGGCCGCACACCGCAGCTTTGTGCGCGGAAGGAACCGCTCCCCATATAAAAATCGAAAGGATGTGATCATGAAGCACTTCGAGGTCAACTTCGACGGCCTGGTCGGCCCCACCCACAACTATGCCGGCCTCTCCTATGGCAACGTCGCCTCCCAGAGCAACGCCAAAGAGGCCTCCAACCCCAAGGAAGCGGCCAAGCAGGGGCTGCGCAAGATGAAGGCGCTGACCGACCTCGGCATGGTACAGGGAGTGCTGGCCCCCCAGGAGAGGCCGGATCTCGCGACCCTGCGCCGCCTGGGCTTCACCGGCAACGACGCCAGCGTCCTGGCCCAGGCGGCCAGACAGGCCCCCGCCGTGCTGGCCGCCTGCTACTCCGCCTCCAGCATGTGGACCGCCAACGCCGCCACCGTCTCCCCGAGCGCCGACACCCAGGATGGCCGCATTCACTTCACCCCCGCCAACCTGACCAACAAGTTCCACCGCTCCCTGGAGCCCGAGGTGACCGGGCGCATCCTGCGGGCCGTGTTCAACAACGATCGCCACTTCTATCACCACCAGCATCTGCCGGAGAACGACCACTTCGGTGACGAAGGCGCCGCCAACCACACCCGGCTGTGCCGCGCCTATGGCGAAGCGGGGGTCGAGCTGTTCGTCTATGGCCGCAGCGCCTTCGACGTCTCCCAGCCCGCCCCCAAACGCTATCCGGCCCGCCAGACCCTGGAAGCGAGCCAGGCCATCGCCCGCCTGCATGGCCTGGGGGATGAGAGTGCGGTCTTCATTCAGCAGAACCCGGACGTGATCGATCAGGGAGTGTTCCACAACGACGTCATCGCGGTGGGCAACCAGAACGTGCTCTTCTTCCACCAGCAGGCATTCCTCCATACCGAGGCTGCGCTGGCCGAGGTGCGTACCAAGTTCGGCGACGGTGAGCTGCACTTCATCGAGGTACCGACTGCAGAGGTGTCGGTGCAGGATGCGGTGAAGTCCTATCTGTTCAACACCCAGATCCTCACCCTGCCATCCGGCGAGATGGCGATCATCGCCCCCACCGAATGCCGCGACAACCCGGCGGTGTCCGCCTATCTGGCCAGGCTGGTGACCCAGGGCACCCCCATCAAGGACGTCCACTACATGGATGTGAAGCAGAGCATGAGAAACGGCGGCGGCCCCGCCTGTCTGCGCCTGCGGGTCGCCATGAACGACACCGAGCTCGCCGCGGTCAACCCGGCCTGCCTCATCACCGACAGCCAGTTTGCCCGCCTGGATCAGTGGGTCGAGAAGCACTATCGCGACAGCCTGGCGCCGGACGATCTGCGCGACCCCTCCCTGGTGCTGGAGACCCGCACCGCCCTGGACGAGCTGACCCAGATCCTGAAACTGGGTTCCGTCTACCCCTTCCAACGCTGAGGTGCGCCATCGGCCTGCAGAGCCGACGCAATAAAAAAAGAGAGCCGGGCAATGCCCGGCTCTCTTTTTAGTCCTTTGCACTGAGCTATAAAACCTGTTCACGAGCTGTAGCGAGAGATCGTCAGCAAGGTGAAGAGCAGCGCAGGAACCGGAGTGTGTAGATACACATGAGGATTCCGAGCAGCACATGAGCCTTGATCACGACCTCGCAGTAAGCTCGAAACAGGTTCTCAGCGCCAGGGGCTCTGCTGCCACAGCCGGCCAAGGCCGGCCTCCAGCCCCAGTGCCGCCTGCTTGCCAAGCTTCTGGGTCAGGCTCCTTGGTTTGCTGTAGCGGATGCCGACCACCTTGTGATGGCTGGCCTGGGCCAGCAGGTAGTCATCGCTGGTGCAAAGCGCATCCACCAGACCGAGCTGCTTGGCCTGGCTCGCCAGCCAATGCTCGCCCGTGGTCACCTTGTCGATGTCGAGACCGGGTCTGTGCTCGGCCACGAAGGCCTTGAACTGTTCGTGGATGGCCCCCAGCTCCTCGCGAAACTTCTCCCGCCCCAGATCGTCGTTCTCGCCGAACATGGTGATGGTGCGCTTGTACTGACCTGCGGTGTGCATCTCGAATTCGATGTCGTGCTTCTTGAGCAGCTTGTTGAAGTTCGGCATCTGGGCAATCACCCCGATGGAGCCGACGATGGCGAACGGCGCCGCCAGGATCTTGTCCGCGACGCAGGCCATCATGTAGCCACCGCTCGCCGCCACCTTGTCGATGGCCACGGTCAGCGTGATGTCCTTGTCCCGCAGCCGCTGCAACTGGGAGGCGGCCAGGCCGTAACCATGCACCACGCCGCCGCCGGATTCGAGACGCAGCAGCACTTCGTCCCCGGGCCGGGCCACGCCTATCACGGCACTCACCTCTTCCCGCAGGGAGGCCACTTCCTTGGCATCCATGCTGCCGTTGAAGTCGATGACGAACAGCCGGCTGCGCTCATCCTCCCCCTTGGCTTTGGCCTTGTGCTCGGCCTTGCGGGTCTTCTCCATCTGCTTGCGCTCGGCCTTGCCCGCCAGGGCTGCCTGCAGTTGATGGCGCCCCTGCTCCAGCTCGCCGGAGAGATCGGTCACCACCAGCTCCCCCTTGCGGGATTTGGGCTGGCGGCTGCTCGCCACCATCAGGATGACGGCGCCGATGGCCAGCAGGAAGGTGAGGGTCTTGGCCAGAAACAGGCCGTATTCGGTCAAAAATGCCACTTGATGCTCCGCTCAATGTCCGGTTTTTTCACATAGTAAGGAGTTTGCCCCCCTCGCGCAAAAACTCTGCCATCTCCCGTGCCAAGGGCGGAGGGATCGACGCTATCGCCCTGTTTTATTCACATTTTTGCCGTCTCATACTGGTCAACTGCCGGGCCGGGTCAGTACACTTGCCCACTCGATTCGTTGCGCCAAGCCGCCAGGCATTGTTAACAGGAGTCCACATGCTCGACTATCAGGCCCCCCGTGATCTGCTCAAGGACAAGGTCATTCTGGTGACGGGCGCCGGTGACGGCATCGGCCGCGAAGCGGCCCTTACCTATGCGGCCCACGGTGCCACCGTGATCCTGCTCGGGCGCACCAGTGCCAAGCTGGAGGCGGTCTACGACCAGATTGAAGCGGCCGGTCACCCCCTGCCCGCCATCGTGCCAGTGGACTTGAAAGGGGCTACTGCCGCCCACTACCGCGGCATGGCGGAGACCTTCGCCCAGCAGTTCGGCCGCCTCGACGGCGTGCTGTTCAACGCCGGGCTGCTCGGCACCCTGTCGCCGTTCGAACACATTCAGGAGCAGGAGTGGGACGAGGTGATGCAGGTCAACGTCAAATCCGAATTCCTGCTGACCCAGGCGCTGTTGCCCCTCCTTCGCCAGACCGCCAAGGAGCACGGCGAGGCGTCCATCGTCTACACCTCCTCCAGCGTGGGCCGCAAGGGGCGCGCCTACTGGGGCACCTATGCCATTTCCAAGTTCGCCGTCGAAGGCATGATGGAGGTGCTGGCGGACGAGCTAGAGAACACCAGGGTGCGGGTCAACACCCTGAACCCGGGCGGCACCCGCACCAGGATGCGGGCCAGCGCCTTCCCGGCGGAAGATCCGCAAACCCTCAAGACCCCGGCCGATCTGATGCCCCTCTATCTCTACCTGATGGGGCGTGATAGTCAGGGCCAGAGCGGCAAGACCTTCGTGGCCCAGCCCAAATAAATCAACAAATCAACCGGATGGGATTACAGTGAAGAGGGGGTGCCAAGGCGCGCCCTGTTGAATCCCATCGGCCCCAGACAGGTTGCACTATGTTTCGTCCCAAGAGCACGTTTGAGCAATGGCGGATCTTTCAGGCGGTGGTGGACTGCGGCGGTTATGCCCAGGCTGCCGAGGCGCTGAACAAGAGCCAATCCTCCCTCAATCATGCGGTTGCCAAGCTGCAACAGAGTCTGGGGGTGGCCCTGCTGGGGGTGCGGGGACGCAAGGCGGTGCTGACGCCGGCGGGGGAGATCTTCCTCAAGCGGGCGCGCCAGCTCAGCCAGCAGGATCAGTTGCTTGCGATCCCCCTTGTTGTCGGAGCGGTGGCCGAGCCACTGGCTGATGAGGATGCCGATCACCGCGTTCACCGTGTAGAAGAGCCCCACCAGGAAGGGGCGCACCTGCACCTCCTCGGCCAGAAACAGGCTCAAGGTCGGCACCTGCAGCGCCACCGCCACCCCGGTCATGAAGGTCACGGCGAGAAACGAGAGAGAGACGGGATCCGGCCTCTTGCGGGCAGCAGACAGCAAACTCATAGAGATACCATTGATATGGAAGAAAAAAGGAGCCAGATGCGGGCGGGCTTGGCGTATGGCGGCAGCTATTTTATGCCATTATCAACAGCCACCTCAAGGGTTGCGGGGGGGCGTCCAAGTCCGTACATTGGAAGCCCATCCAGCGCCAGTACAAGGATTTAACATGTTTGATTTTGACCGGGAAATAGATCGTAGCGGTACCATGAGCCTGAAATGGGACAAATACAAGGGTCAGGATGTCCTGCCCATGTGGGTCGCAGACACCGACTTCGTCTCTCCCCCCGCCGTACTGGAGGCCCTCACCAAACGGGTCGCCCACGGCATCTTCGGCTATTCGCGCCCTTCTCCCCGGCTCATCGAACTCATCGTATCCCGTCTGGCCAGCCGCTATGGCTGGACCATCCAGCCCGAATGGCTCGTCTTCCTGCCCGGGGTGGTGCCGGGCCTCAACCTCGCCTGCAAGGCCTGGAGCCAGCACGGACGCGGCATCATCACCCCCAAGCCGGTCTACTACCCCTTCCTGCAGGCACCGGGCTTCAATGACCGCCCCCTGCTCACCGTCCCCGTGGTAGAGGAAGAAGGCCGCTGGGTGCTGGATCTCGAAGAGCTTGAGCGTCAGGCCCCCTCGGCGGATCTGCTGCTGCTGTGCAACCCCCACAACCCGGGTGGCACCGTCTTCACCCGGGAAGAGCTGCTGGCCATCGACGCCATCGCCGAGCGCCACAACCTGGTGATCTGCTCCGACGAAATCCACTGCGACCTGCTGCTGGACAAGGATGCCCGCCACATCCCCTATGGTGCCCTGAGCCCGGAGGCGGCCGAGCGCTCCGCCGTCATGATGGCGCCGAGCAAGACCTTCAACATCGCAGGGCTGTGCTGCTCCTTCGCCGTGATCCCCAATGCCCGCCTGCGGCTCAAGCTGCAACAGGCGATGCGCGGCATCAGCGCCGACGTCAATCTGCTGGGGTTCGTGGCGGCCGAGGCGGCCTATGAGGGGGGCGAGCAGTGGCTGAATGAACAGCTCGACTACCTGGCCGGCAACCTGGCCCTGATCGAGCAGGCCGTGGCCCGCTGGCCCGGCGTCAAGCTGGCCCGCAACCAGGCCACCTACCTCGCCTGGATCGACATGAGCGCCCTGGGCCTGGACGATCCCGTCGCCTTCTTCGAACAGGCGGGCGTGGGTCTCTCCCCCGGAGCCCAGTTCGGCAACGGCCAGTTCGTGCGGCTCAACTTTGGCTGCACCCGGGCCCGTCTCACCGAGGCCCTGGCCCGCATGGAGAAAGCCATTCTCCAGACCCGCTAGCGAACCGTCCCGGGCGGCGGCCCCAGGCCGCCCGGTGCGCGCAAAAGCGGTAAAATCCGTTCAGCTTCCCGTCTGATACGGATAAGATGAGGCTCATCACCGGATGAGCCCGCCTCCTCCTCATGTTCAGCCACGGTTTCGGTCCACTATGCGCCCATTCGCCTTCTCTGCCCTGTTGCGTCTGTCACGTACCGCCCTGCCCTGGCTTGCGGCCGTGCTGGCGCCCTCCCTCTTCGCCTCCCCCGCCTATGTCACCATCGGTACGGGAGCCCTCAACGGCGTCTACTACCCGACAGGAGGCGCTATCTGCCGCCTGCTCAACGAGGAGAGTGCCCGCCACGGCCTGCACTGCACGGTGCAGAGTACCTCGGGCTCCATCGCCAATCTGGCGGCGCTCGCCAAGGGAGAGGTACAGCTCGCCCTGATGCAGTCGGATGTGCTCTACCATGCGGTGCACGGCACCGGCCCCTTCGCGGGCCAGGCCCCGGACGATCAGCTGCGCAGCCTGTTGCGGCTCCACAAGGAGTCCCTGACCCTGATTGCCAGCGCCACCAGCAACATCACCACCCTGACCGACATCAAGGGCAAGCGGGTCGATGTCGGCGCCCCCAACTCCGGGGACAGGGTCACCAGCCGGGCCCTGCTCGATGCCATGGGGTGGCGGGTCGCCGACTTCAGCCGCCCGCCTGTGATCTCCCCGGGCAACCGGCTGGAGGGGCTCTGTGACGGCACCCTGGATGCCGCCTTCGTGGTCGCCGGTCACCCCAATCAGGCCATCGGCGATCTCACCGGCCGCTGTCAGGCCCGCCTCATTCCCATCGAGGGGGAACAGGTGGACAAGCTGCTCAAGCAGCACCCCTACTATGATCGCAGCCGCATCGGCGCCAACCTCTATCCGGGGCAGACAAGCGGCGTCAATACCTTCGCCGTCACCGCCGAACTGGTGGCGCTGGCCAGTCTGCCCGAGAGCGAGGTGCGCACCCTGCGGGACGTGCTGAACGAGCGGCTCAAGCAGTTCACCCGGCTGCATCCGGCACTGACCACCCTCACCTGGGAAGGCATGCAGGCGGGCAGCATCGCCCTGCTCCATCCCGGCATGCTGGATGCCGTGCCCACCCTCCCGGCGGACACCCTCACGGCATCCGGGGCAGGGGCGACCTCGGGCGCCCTGCCGACCTTGTCCCCGGCGAGCAGCGCGGCCACACCGACCGATGGGACAGGCCCCCTGGAAGGCACCGCGCCACTGGAGGGGTCCGACACCTTGCCGGAGCAGCCGGCCGCCGCGACCCTCTCAACCAGTTCGGGGGCGGCCTCCACCAACCAGGCCCCGGCACTGACCGAGCCGCCCACACCGGGCAGCGCAACCCTGGCACCAGGCCATCCCCTGACCCCGCCTGAGGCGCACGCCTCGTCGGCAACGCCGCTGGAGGCGCCATCACCGGAGGCCATGCCGGCCAGCCCGCCCAACCACGCGGTGGAGACCACAGCCCCCGCCGGGCAATGAACACCAACCAAGAGGCCACCCCAGGGGTGCAATGCTGTTCACTTAAGGAAGGTGCGAATAAGCGGGGAAATTCTTCTCGGCTGACTCAGTCATTTCATTTCTTCATGTTTGAGCCGATTTTTT
>NZ_JAPDBZ010000144.1:0-10397 GCF_027705505.1 Aeromonas sp. QDB56 | reverse complement strand
GGCAGAGAAAATCCAAGCAAAACAACACGTTAGACGGTATTATTAATTCGCTTGCCGCTTAAGGTTCTGTACATGATGTTCTCTTGCTTTTGTCAGCAAGATAGCCAGATCAATGTCGATCGTGGCTGGCTCGAAGATACCTGCAAGAATGTCATTGCGCTGCCATTCTCCAAATTGCAGTTCGCGCTTAGCTGGATAACGCCACGGAATGATGTCGTCGTGCACAACAATGGTGACTTCTACAGCGCGGAGAATCTCGCTCTCTCCAGGGGAAGCCGAAGTTTCCAAAAGGTCGTTGATCAAAGCTCGCCGCGTTGTTTCATCAAGCCTTACGGTCACCGTAACCAGCAAATCAATATCACTGTGTGGCTTCAGGCCGCCATCCACTGCGGAGCCGTACAAATGTACGGCCAGCAACGTCGGTTCGAGATGGCGCTCGATGACGCCAACTACCTCTGATAGTTGAGTCGATACTTCGGCGATCACCGCTTCCCTCATGATGTTTAACTCCGGAATTAAGCCGCGCCGCATAGCGGCGTCGGCTTGAATGAATTGTTAGACGGCAAACTCGCGCCAATACTTATGCAGACCAAAAATATTTGACGAGCACAGCAGAGGCATTGCTGTCTTAATTTTATCTAGTGGCCAGTTCCACCACTCCATCTCCATGAGCAATGAGATTTCCTCATCGGAGAAGCGCTTCTTAATTTGCTTTGCGGGATTTCCCCCGATGATGGCATAAGGCTCTACATCTTTTGTCACCAACGAGCGACTACCTATCACGGCACCGTCTCCAATTTTGATGCCAGGCATAATCATTGCCTCCGAGCCTATCCAGACATCATTGCCAATGACGGTATCACCTGCTCTTTGGAAGGCGTCGAGTGCTCTTGAGAAAGCAGGCTCCTCTTGCATATAGAAGAAGGGGAAAGATGATGCCCAGTCGTACCGATGCCCCTGATTGCCAGCCATGATAAAGGAAGCCCCACTCCCGATAGAGCAGAAACTACCGATGATCAACTTATCAACGTCATCACGGTCCGGAAACAGATACCGTGCGCAGTCATCGAATGAGTGCCCATGATAGTAGCCAGAGTAATAGCTGTACCGCCCAACTTTGATATTGGGGTTCTTCACTTGCTCAGAAAGCAGCTTGCCTTTGAAGGGGCTATCAAAGTAGTTGGTCATAAGAGATCCCGCGGTCTGTGACTTTGCCGTCTAACGGGCGAGGTAAGCCGACCGCCGAAGGCGGGTCGGCTTGACCGAAATGTTAGAGCCAGAAGCCAAAACGGATAACTTGAATTTGGCGACGGGCACAAACTGCGAAAAATCACAGCGCCACCGAGGCAGCACAGCACTTGTAAAACGATAGCTGCTTGCGCTTGCCACGCAAGGGCTGGAGCCTAAAAAGGCTGGAAATCGACACAACGCCATCAGGCGAAGCCCGGAGAAACGGCAAGCCCAGCGCTGAAAAACGCTTGAGAAGTTGAACGCCGTTTGAATAAACATGGGCTTGAGTAAAGCGGGTTTTCAGTGGTGCTAACGTTTGACATGAGGGGCGGCCAAGGGCGCCAGCCCTTGGACGTCCCCCTCGATGGAAGGGTTAGGCATCACTGCGTGTTCGCTCGAATGCCTGGCGTGTTTGAACCATGTACACGGCTGGACCATCTGGGGTGGTTACGGTACCTTGCCTCTCAAACCCCGCTTTCTCGTAGCATCGGATCGCTCGCAAGTTGCTCGGCGACGGGTCCGTTTGGATCTTGGTGACCTCGGGATCATTGAACAGCAACTCAACCAGTGCTCGAACCAGCTTGGTTCCCAAGCCTTTGCCCAGTTGTGATGCATTCGCCAGTAACTGGTCTATTCCGCGTACTCCTGGATCGGTTTCTTCTTCCCACCATCCGTCCCCGCCTCCAAGAGCAACGTACGACTGGGCATACCCAATCGGCTCTCCATTCAGCATTGCAATGTATGGAGTGACGGACTCTTGCGCTAAAACGCTTGGCAAGTACTGTTCCTGTACGTCAGCAAGTGTCGGGCGTGCTTCTTCTCCGCCCCACCACTCGACGATATGAGATCGATTTAGCCACTCATAGAGCATCGCAAGGTCATGCTCAGTCATGAGGCGCAGTGTGACGGAATCGTTGCTGTTGGTCATGATGCTGTCCTTTGTGATTCCTAACTTTGTTTTAGGGCGACTGCCCTGCTGCGTAACATCGTTGCTGCTCCATAACATCAAACATCGACCCACGGCGTAACGCGCTTGCTGCTTGGATGCCCGAGGCATAGACTGTACAAAAAAACAGTCATAACAAGCCATGAAAACCGCCACTGCGCCGTTACCACCGCTGCGTTCGGTCAAGGTTCTGGACCAGTTGCGTGAGCGCATACGCTACTTGCATTACAGTTTACGAACCGAACAGGCTTATGTCCACTGGGTTCGTGCCTTCATCCGTTTCCACGGTGTGCGTCACCCGGCAACCTTGGGCAGCAGCGAAGTCGAGGCATTTCTGTCCTGGCTGGCGAACGAGCGCAAGGTTTCGGTCTCCACGCATCGTCAGGCATTGGCGGCCTTGCTGTTCTTCTACGGCAAGGTGCTGTGCACGGATCTGCCCTGGCTTCAGGAGATCGGAAGACCTCGGCCGTCGCGGCGCTTGCCGGTGGTGCTGACCCCGGATGAAGTGGTTCGCATCCTCGGTTTTCTGGAAGGCGAGCATCGTTTGTTCGCCCAGCTTCTGTATGGAACGGGCATGCGGATCAGTGAGGGTTTGCAACTGCGGGTCAAGGATCTGGATTTCGATCACGGCACGATCATCGTGCGGGAGGGCAAGGGCTCCAAGGATCGGGCCTTGATGTTACCCGAGAGCTTGGCACCCAGCCTGCGCGAGCAGCTGTCGCGTGCACGGGCATGGTGGCTGAAGGACCAGGCCGAGGGCCGCAGCGGCGTTGCGCTTCCCGACGCCCTTGAGCGGAAGTATCCGCGCGCCGGGCATTCCTGGCCGTGGTTCTGGGTTTTTGCGCAGCACACGCATTCGACCGATCCACGGAGCGGTGTCGTGCGTCGCCATCACATGTATGACCAGACCTTTCAGCGCGCCTTCAAACGTGCCGTAGAACAAGCAGGCATCACGAAGCCCGCCACACCGCACACCCTCCGCCACTCGTTCGCGACGGCCTTGCTCCGCAGCGGTTACGACATTCGAACCGTGCAGGATCTGCTCGGCCATTCCGACGTCTCTACGACGATGATTTACACGCATGTGCTGAAAGTTGGCGGTGCCGGAGTGCGCTCACCGCTTGATGCGCTGCCGCCCCTCACTAGTGAGAGGTAGGGCAGCGCAAGTCAATCCTGGCGGATTCACTACCCCTGCGCGAAGGCCATCGGTGCCGCATCGAACGGCCGGTTGCGGAAAGTCCTCCCTGCGTCCGCTGATGGCCGGCAGCAGCCCGTCGTTGCCTGATGGATCCAACCCCTCCGCTGCTATAGTGCAGTCGGCTTCTGACGTTCAGTGCAGCCGTCTTCTGAAAACGACATAAATGTGTCAGGAAAGAATCTATGATCCTTCGCGCATTGTGTCAATAAATACCTGCCTTAACTCTAACCTGACGCATTTCATTGGCAACACTTGACGCCAAGTTAGGGTGTAGGCCAATCAGACACTTCGGCCGCGCTGGAGGATGGACCGAAAATTCGGCGGTTCCGGCTTACAACCCCATAATGGCCACCAAATTTTGGCCCACCTTTTTGTATGGGCGCTGGCCGCCTAAAACAGCTTTGCTCCCAACGGCACCGGCCTGTCTGGCACGCACAGCGCCACATGGCCTTGTTCGTCGGGGAAGCCCGTCACCAAGCATTCGGATATGAGCGGTCCGATTTGCTTGGGCGGGAAGTTGATGATGGCGACTACCTGCTTGCCCAGCAGTTCATCCATTGCATAGAGGCCGGTCACTTGTGCGCTGGACTTGCGCTGTCCGATCTCTGGCCCGAAATCGACCAGCAGTTTGTAGGCCGGCTTGCGCGCCTCGGGAAAAGGTTCGGCCTTGATGATGCGCCCCACGCGCAGTTCGACCTTTGCGAAGTCATCCCATGAAATTGTCGTCATGATGGTTACTGTCATTCCTAGCGTTGAAAGAGGGTGATGTGATGCCTGATCGGCTGGTGTTGCGCCGTCAGGCCGGGTTTGTTGAAGGTACCGGATTCGTTCGACTGCGCGCCCGCACCGGCAAGGTGATGCACACCAGGCACGCGAAGATGAGCGCAACGCCCACCCAACCCATTGCGGGCAGCCTCTCGCCCACGATGACGGCGGCGAGCGCCGCCGCGACGACCGGCTCCAACAGGGTGATCGTGGTGGCCGTGCTGGCCGCAATGCGAGCCAGCCCGTAGCCGAAGCAGACATAGCCCAGGAACATCGGCACCAAGGCCATGTAGATGCCTACGGCGGCGTTGTTCCATGAGGCCAGGAACGGCGCACCCGTTGCGAACAGCACCGGTATCAGCAGCAGTCCGCCAATGCCGAAGATCGCACCCATTGCCGCCCGCGAGGGGATACGGCGCTGCATCAGGCGACGGGCCGCCCAGGAATACAGCGCATAGGTCAAGCCCGCGAGCAGGCCCAGGGCCACGCCGATGGTGATGGATGGCGCAGCGGAAGCCGCGCTATGGCCGCTGATTTTCGCAATGCAGAGCAAGGTCATGCCCACCAGTCCCAGGCCGGCCCCGATGACCCATCGGGCGCTGACGCGCAGGCCGTCCATGACCATCTCGATGACAGCCGACAGCAGCGGCGCGGAGCCAATGGAAACCACCGTGCCGACCGTCACGCCGGCCAGACGCATTGAGCCATAGAACGCCAGCGGGTAGATGGTCACGGCCAGCGCGCCCAACAGCAGCCAGCGCCATTGCAGGCTCAGCGCGGCCGCATGACGGGCAATGGCTCGGGTGGCGATGGCGGTCTGAAGCAGACCGCCGACGCCCATAGCGGCCGCACCAATCGCGGCCGCGCCAACTTCCGGGGCGAAGGTAGCGGAAACGCCAGTCGTGCCCCATAGGACAGCCGCCACCAGAACGCCGGCAACCCCGAGCAGATGTTCTTTCGATGAAACTTTCACGCTGCCCCCAATATCGAGGCGGCGATGTGCTTGGCCTGGATGACGCAATCGCTGTTGCCTTCCAGGCCGGCGCGGACAATCGCGCCTTCCAGCAGGAAGACTAGATGCCGCGCAAGCTGCGCGGTGCGCTCGCCATCACCCGGCATCAGTTCGGCAAGGTGCTTGTTCAACAGGGTTTCGACTTCTTCCTTGTGGGCGCGCACAGCTTTGCGGCCAGCGTCCCCGGCGGGGAACTCGGCGGCTGCATTCAACAGCCCGCAGCCGCGAAACCCGCGCTCATAGGCATGTTCGGCGTGATCGGCGTATGCCTCGAACACCGACAGGACCCGCTCGGCCGGCCCCTTGGCTTGGCGCACGCGGACCTCGTAGAGCGAGAGCCATTCGGCGTGCCGGATTTGCAGATATTGCGCTACCAGCTCGGCCTTGGAGGCGAAGTTGTTGTAGAGGCTTTTCTTTGCCACGCCAGCTTTCTTGACGATGGCGTCGATGCCGGTGGCCGCGATGCCATCGTTATAGAACAGGATGGCAGCGGCATTCAGCAGCCGGTCGTGGGCGCTCTCTTTCCTGTTTGAGGTAGCAAGGGACATCTGGGTTTTCCGTCATAAATAGGTAGCCTATTCTACCTACTTATGACGGAAAGGCAACGATGATGCACAACGGCGGAAACTGCTCCAAACGACAGGCCGGTATCACGAGCGGCACCGCCCAGATAAGCCGCTCGGCAAAAAAGACGGCGAGCGTCAGCGCCAAAGCGCTGGGGTGCTCCGGTGCATTGAGCCAGAGAAACAATGTTTGGTTGAGTGATTCCATGCGGTCTCTGGGCCGGATCGCCTCCGAGGAAAACGATCCATCTATGCTGTCGGGAAATCAGTCCCGCTTGTCGTGGTCGTCATCGTGTTCCGCCTTGTCTTCGGCAGACGAGATGACCGTACCCTTGTCGGCATTCACCCGGACATCGAAGAACTTGTCCCCGCTGACGACTTCGACGTCATAGACCCAGCCTTGCTTCGAGTTCTCGTACTCGGCGCGTGACGCCTTGCCGTTGGCGTGCTGCTCGGCGCCGGTTGCAGCGACGGCGACGGCCAGAAGGGAAAGTTTGGTGTAGCTGTACATGATGCTTCTCCAGAAGAGTGCAGGGAATTGCACAGTGGAGAAGGTACGCAGGCAGACTTAGCTCGCACTGAACTGGGCCATCGTCCTTTGGGATGTCGGGCAACGGCTTAGCGTGCTTTATTTTCCGTTTTCTGAACCGACCCCAAATAGCGCAGCGGCTTAAGCCTTGCGGCACTGGTGCGAGCCACGGGCGCGGCTAACAGATAGCCAATGTGGTAATTGCCATTCTCGGGGTTGATCGCTATCCAATGCGGCGCAGGCAAGCCACGTTCTCGCCACTCTTGATACCCCTCTCGCCGTTGCTCATAGGGCTTTCTGTCCACATCAAACACAATGCAGGATACGTGCGGCGGTGGATTGTGCTGAATGTGACGGAAGGCCAGCGCAGTTGCCTGCGGGCGGATATGCAGACCCAGCGCCGGATCATCAGTGCAGTAGGGGCGACGAGGGAGACGATCGACAAACTCGGCGGCTTGAAGCGCTGGTTTTACCATCGAACACCGCGCTTATTGGCGGTGCTGGGTTGTCTGATGTGATCCATGTGGTATTCTTGTTCCTGTGATTAAGTCACGGCCCCGAACTCTCTGTTATCTTCCGCCAAGTTGATTAGACAGAGATTCGGGGTTTGTCTTTTATGGACAGTACGTTACAACACCCCCGTGTTGTGCTCAACACCAACAACAGTGCAACCATCCTTCACTTGCTCTCAGGCAAATAGGATCGAGTACCTTTACACCTAGGATATTTACTACACCCCCAAAATTTATGTCCTGCATTATTGCCTTTAGTTGCTGTTCTTAGTCTCATTGCGGAATGACACCTTGGGCATAAAGGTTTATTTTTACAACCTCTATCCTTTTTTGAGTTACCTGCTGATGCAGGAGTTTCTGCATCATTACTAACAACCGCTTGTTGCTCCATATCCACTTTTAAAAAAGCAGTTGCCATTAGAGGGGAAGTTGAAACATCAGGCGCATTTCGACATTGGCGTTTAAAATGAAAATAAAAAAACAATGCAGCAGCGGCGCTTAATAATATTGGTAACGTGCCTTTCCATGAAGCTACACCTCCATGATGTGAACAAGCACCACTAAGACCAATGGATGGGGAGCTCCATCCGCTATTGCATGTTATTGGGCCGATCAGAACTTTAGCTAGTACATAAGCAACAATAAAAACCAAGGCCGTGATTTTTTTTAAATGCCTCTCTATCATTTAACCCCCCAAAAAATAATCAGCTTTATTTATTCGCATATATAGCTGCGGTGACGGAAATAATCATTTTGTTATCTCTTGTGTGGGCCACCTCAGAATTCGGTATAGAGTAAGGCAAGGACATAGTCGCCAGTTCACAACATGTAAGTCTTTGATTTATGGTGAAAGGCGCAGCCTGGCATCGCGCGAGTTAGACGATCAGACAAAAGCATTTTTTAAGACTATTTGCTTTCTGACGATGCATTACACTCTTCCAATTTTGATTGCGCGCGCTTGAATTGCCAAAACAACACCGCAATGCATAGAGCTGCTGCAGAAAAGTTTATTGCTGTTGGACCACTTATTGTTAATAGTTGAGCCAAAAGTGCTAATGCCATAGCGGGGAAATATGTAATTTTTGGTCTGGAACGTAATGGAGGTATTATTTTTGCGATTATTAACCAAACTGCCGCCATAAAAAGTGATGAGGCAAATGCACCAATGAAATATCCGAATAACGCTGAATTCATAAACACCCCTTGAGTCTTAACTGCAGTTATATGAAAGGCTATACTAATGCGTTAGATAGTCTTCCACATAACTCCGCCAAGTCAACGCGAACATGACGTTCAGGCTTAATGGCGCACATCGCCTTTTATGTTCAAATGGCGAATTTTAGCATCTAAATAAATCCAGCTTCGCGTTGGTGACGCAGGGCCAAGATCACTACGGTTTCGCCCTCTAAGCGGTAACGCGCCAGATAACCACTGTCACCAAAGGGGATCACCCACTCGCGGAACGCCTCCGGGAGCCCTTCAATAGGACGACCCATCGCGGGTTGTTGCCCGAGCTGGGTCAGCGCCGAGCGGATGGTTTGGGCTGCTCGCTGTGCAACAACCGGACTCTTACTGTGCAAGAACTCGCGCAGCCGTTTAAGGTCACGCAGAGCAGCCGGAGAGAGGATCACTTGTGGCATGCAGGTGCACCACCTTCAATCTCGGTGCCCCAACCAGCCAACCACTGGTCGGCCTCGTCAAGAGAGACATGCAAACCAGTCTCCTGAAACTCCTGCCAAGCATCGAGGGTATCGCGGCGGAACGCCTCCTTGCGCTCTTCGCGCTCAACATACTGGGTGATAGCTTCGCGCATCATCCAGTGCGCTGAACGGTCGCGGGCAGCAGCTAGCTGCTTGATCCGGCTTTGGGTATCGCTATCAAGTTTGATAGACATGGGTTTGGTCGCTGCTGACATAAAACCTCACTGTTAGCCAATGGTATTACCTAGTGATACCTAAATTTACCACGCAATCCAAGTGCCGTCACAACCTGATTGCAGTACTGCAATTTGCCAAAAACTGGCGAACCGAAGGGAGTTTTGAAGTGCGTATAACGGACGTTATGGTGAATCGCCGACACCACCCGCTAAAACACGCCCCCTGCCGAAAATCGGTCTCACAAGCCGCGCTCTGGCGCGTTTTAAGCCCCCACCCAGGGCGTTTCCTTGCGGAAAGTGTGCAACGGCTGAGCGGGCGTTTGAGGGCTGGATCTAGCGGGATCAGGTTTTGGGGCCAGCATCACCCGCGTTCATGCCTCCACCGGCAGCTCGCGCAGCAACGCCGCCAGCAGTTCCTCCGCCATCTCGTGCAGCCGTTCGCACTGCTCGGCGCGCTCGTCCAACTCCAACTCTTCCAGCCGCCCCAACAACTCCAGCGACTGCCCCTTGATGAACTTCGCCATGTTCAGGGCCGCTTTTTGCTTCTTGTCCATTAAATCCTCTTAGCTGGGGCCGCTGGCCACCATCAAATTTAAATTTTGATTATTCAATAACGCCTTTTGATAGAGCAGGGATCCGAGGCAATGGGGCGGTGGGTTGTGCTGGATATGGCGATAGGCCAGTGCTGTGGCCTGTGGACGAATGAGCAGTCCAGCCGATTTGTCGTTGGTGCAGTAGGGGCGACTGGGGAGCCGCTCGACGAATGCTGCTGTTGCAGGTTTTACCAACGGTCACCGCGCTTATTGGCGGTGCAGGGTTGTTTGATGTGATCCATGTGGTATTCTTTACCTCGTGATTCGTCACAACCCCGAACTCTCTGTTATCTTCCGCCAAGTTGATTGGACAGAGATTCGGGGTTTGTCTTTTCTGGACAGTACGTTACCGCAGTCAGGCCGCCGCTGGCACGTTTTTTCTTGGGCGCCCACCCTTTGCACCGTTTGCCCGCGCCGCTGCAACTTTAGCGGGGGTTTTTGCCTTGCCGCCCTTCGCCCCCATCTTGGATGCAGCCCAGTTCGCCGAACCCAACAGCCCTTCCAGCAAAGCAGGCAAGTAGAGATCTGCATCCAACTTCGGAAAGTGCACTCCCAACCCTGACGGCGAGATTTCGACCTCCTGCAAGTCGCTAGGCTTAGCCGCTTCGAGCCCTTGCGCCAGATGAGGGGAAAAGGCCAGTTCTAACCCCGACGACAAGACGATCACAACCCGTCCGATCCTCCGGTCATAACGCACGCTCGTAGCAACAGGACTGCGCTTGCGAGCCTCGGCTCCGCGCTGATTTGCCTGTGCAATCATTTCATCGGTTAGTTCCATGGATCACCTCCCATTGTCTTATCAGGTGAGCTTGATTGCCTTGCAACTCTGCCCAGATGCGCTTCAGCGCTTTACTATCAAATCCGTAGTTTTCCCGCAGCTCAGGCCCGCCTTGCTCCCCTGAGAGATTAAACACCGCCTCGCAGCCGCCCCCAATCACGTGCACATGCGCCGGACGATGGTCGTTGGGATAAATCACCACTCGCCAGCCCCCAATGATCAACACCGTTGGCATCAAACAACCTAACTGTTTTGGTTTTTTATTGACGCAATACTACACCCGAATGGGTGAGTTAGCGATAGGTTCAAACGCCCTGCATTGACATCCTCCCCCACCTTAGCGCTTCGCGTCACAGGAGGGGGATTCCCATTACTGGGTGATAGCTGCTCGCGCA
>NZ_JAPDBZ010000143.1:0-10407 GCF_027705505.1 Aeromonas sp. QDB56 | reverse complement strand
AAGCAGCGAAAATCGATACAGAACAGGACCTTAGAAGGAATTTCAAATGAAGTGTTTTCTTAAGGTCCTGTATATGTGGATGTGATAACGGGCCCTGCGGGGCCCTTTTTATTGTCACTCTTTTGTGGGGAACCCCCCGAAGTGGCGGTTATCGAGGCAATACGCAGGAGGAGATGATGCCCGGTGCCGTGTTGATGGCATCAATGGGCATTCAACTCATCGAGAGGCAGTGAAAAACTCCCCACGAAGACATCGATGAAGTAGCGCATGGCGGGGTTCATCCTGGCGTCCAGCATCTGCTCGAGGCGCTTTCGCGCGGGCTCGAACTCCCGGTTGCCGACGCTCAGCTCCTCCAGACACTTGGTGTAGGCACAGAGGGTGTCTGCATCCTTCACCAGGCTGGTGAGGGCCTCGTCCTGGGCGCCGGAGTCGAGCAGGGGGCGAAAGTCCTCGACCAGCTCAGGCGGCAACATGCCCAGCAGGCGCTGCTCGGCGGCAAGCTCAATCTTCTTGTATTCACGGGCGATTTCGGGATTGAAGTACTTGACCGGGGTGGGCAGATCCCCAGTCAGCACCTCGCTGCTGTCGTGGTAGAGGGCCATGACGGCGGCCCGGTCTGCATCCACCTGAGCGCCGAACAGGCGATTGCTGATAAGGCCGAGGGCGTGGGCCACCATGGCAACCTGCAAGCTGTGCTCGGCGATGTTTTCGGGCTGGATGTTGCGCATCAGGGGCCAGCGGTAGATGAGGCGCATACGGGCGAGGTTGGCAAAAAAATGGCTGGGCAGCATTAAAGACCTCGAATGGGGCAATGAAAAAGGGCAGACCCTAGTCTGCCCTTTTTTCCACCCGCAAGGATAGTCTGAGATGGGCTGTCAGCGGATGTAGCGGCCCGATTCGGCCTCGTGGTTGGTCACTATCATCTGGCCGATGGGGGCAAGGCTGATGAGGGCCAGCTTGAGGTGCTGGATGCCGAACGGGATGCCGACGATGGTGACGAAACAGGCCAGCGCCGAGGCGATGTGGCCGATGGCCAGCCAGACCCCGATGAGCACAAACCAGAGAATGTTGCCAATCAGCCCCAGGGCACCGGTGCCGATGTCGCTCTGGCCCGTCATGCTCTTGCGGCTCACCGCCTGCTTGCCAAACGGGAAGAAGGTGAAAGTGCCGATGACGAAGCAGGCGCGTCCCCAGGGGATCCCGATGAGGGAGATGAAGCAGAGCAGCCCCGCCAGCCACCAGGCCAGCCCCATGAAGACGCCTCCCAGCACGAACCAGAGCAGATTGAACAAGAAGCGGAAAAAGGACATGTGGGTGACTCCAGCAGCACGTAAATTGGTTGTCACCATAGCGAGCCCTGCCGGGGGACGCAATGGCGCAGGCGAGAAGGTGGACAATTTGGGTCGCAGCACGCCATTTTTGTGCCTGATTGGCGGCGGATGGCGATCAAAATGGCCCGTTCGCCGTGAAAAAGAGTGAGCCAGTGCAAATTATTGCGGATGGAATGCTTGAACTCGGTGCAAGGCTTCCCCATATAGGAGAAAGTCTTGCGCAAATTGTGCTGTCTGTGCCCCGGATGGGGGATGTGCGGCTCGACGCGACCACTGCACGCCGCTATAATGTCGCGTCATATTTTCTCATCACAAAGACAGTCGTTGTCTTTATAAACAGGAAGACTCCGGGCTTGCCCGGGGGCAATAAAGGGTCAGCACGCAGTGCTGAGTTGAACGAGGTAAAAGAATGCAAGTTTCTGTAGAGACAACCCAGGGTCTGGAACGCCGTCTTACCATCACTGTACCGGCCGCTACCGTTGACGCCGCCGTGCGCAAAGAATTGAATGGCCTGGCCAAAACCCGTCGCATCGACGGTTTCCGTCCTGGCAAGGCTCCGGTTGCCATCATCAAGAAGATGTTCGGTGCCATGGCTCACGCCCGCGTTGCCGATGAAATGATGCAGAACAACTTCATCAAGGCCATCATCGAGAACAAACTGAGTCCGGCTGGCGCCCCGACCATGGATCCGAAAGAGATCAAAGAAGGTCAGGATTTCGAGTTCACCGCCACTTTCGAAGTGTATCCGGAGTTCGAAGTTGCCGGTCTGGAGAGCATCAAGGTCGAGAAGCCGGTTGCCACCGTTAAGGACAGCGACCTGGAAAACATGATCGACACCCTGCGCAAGCAGCACGCCACCTGGACTGAAGCCGCTGTGGCTGCCGCCAACGGCATGCGTGTGACCATGGACTTCGTCGGTTCCATCGACGGTGAAGAGTTCGACGGTGGCAAGGCTGAAGGCTTCACCCTGGAGCTGGGCGCTGGCCGCATGATCCCGGGCTTCGAAGACGCCATCCTGGGCAAGAAAGCGGGCGACGAGTTCACCATCGAGGTGACTTTCCCGGCTGACTACCACGCCGAAGCCCTGAAGGGCAAGGCTGCCAAGTTTGCCTCCAAGCTGCACAAGGTTGAAGAGCAAGTGCTGCCCGAGCTGACCGAAGAGTTCGTCAAGCGTTTCGGCATCGAGAGCGGCAGCGTTGAAGAGCTGAAGGCTGAAGTGCGCAAGAACATGGAGCGCGAACTGGCCCAGGCCCTGAAAAACAGCGTGAAAGAGCAGGTACTGAACGGCCTGGTTGAAGCCAACCAGATCGATCTGCCGAAGGCTGCTGTTGCCCAGGAAATCGACACCCTGCGTCAGCAGGCTCTGCAGCGCTTCGGTGGCTTCCAGGGCGGCAACGCCCCCGAGCTGCCGGCCGAGCTGTTCCAGGCCCAGGCCGAGCGCCGTGTCCGCGTTGGTCTGCTGCTGGGTGACGTCATCCGCACCAACGAGATCAAGGCTGACGACGCCCGTGTGACCAGCATCATCGAGTCCATGGCCACTGCCTACGAAGATCCGAAAGAAGTGATCGAGTACTATCAGCAGAACGAGCAGATGCTGAACGGCGTGCGCAACCTGGCCATTGAAGATCAAGCCATCGATCTGATCCTGTCCAAGGCGCAAGTCACCGAGAAAGAAGTTGCCTTCGACGAAGTGATCAACAAGTCCGGTGCCGCTGCCTAAGAACATTTGACTTAAGGTCAAAACTGTTAAGTATAATGGCTCGTGTGATCTCCACTCGGGCCATTTTATTTTAGGGACAATGCCTTATGTACAAGAACTATAACGATGTGACTGAATCCCCACGCAATGCGCTCATCCCGATGGTGGTAGAGCAAACCGCGAAAGGGGAGCGTTCCTACGACATCTATTCCCGTCTGCTGAAAGAGCGGGTGATCTTCCTGACCGGTCAGGTCGAGGATCACATGGCGAACCTGGTGGTGGCCCAACTGCTGTTCCTGGAGTCCGAGAACCCGGATCAGGACATCAGCATCTACATCAACTCGCCGGGTGGCGCCGTCACGGCCGGTATGTCCATCTATGACACCATGCAGTTCATCAAGCCGGACGTGAGCACCGTCTGCATGGGGCAGGCCTGCTCCATGGGGGCCTTCCTGCTGGCCGGTGGCGCCAAGGGCAAGCGTTTCTGCCTGCCCAATGCCCGAGTGATGATCCACCAGCCGCTGGGCGGCTTCCAGGGGCAGGCTTCTGACATCCAGATCCATGCCCAGGAGATCCTGAAAATCAAGAATACCCTGAACGATCGTCTGGCGTTCCATACCGGTCAGGACATGGCCACCATCGAGCGCGACACCGACCGTGACAACTTCATGTCCGCCGAACAGGCCGTTGCCTATGGTCTGGTTGACGGCATCCTGAGCCAGCGCGGCTGAGCAGGGTACCCCGTCCTGTTGTAAACTCAACAGGACGATCCATCCTCTATTGATAAAACGAGGTCGCTGAATGACAGAGAAACGCAAGGGTGAGGCCGACAAGCTGCTGTATTGCTCTTTCTGCGGCAAAAGCCAGCATGAAGTGCGCAAGCTGATCGCTGGCCCTTCCGTCTACGTATGTGATGAGTGTGTCGAGCTGTGCAACGACATCATCCGCGAAGAGATCCGCGAGATCTCTCCCAAGCGCGATGGTAGCGAGCTGCCGACCCCTCATGAAATCCGCGCCCATCTGGACGACTACGTGATCGGTCAGGAGTACGCCAAGAAGGTGCTGGCAGTGGCTGTCTACAACCACTACAAGCGTCTTCGCAGCGGCAGCGAGTCCGGTGGCGTGGAGCTGGGCAAATCCAACATCCTGCTGATTGGCCCCACCGGCAGCGGCAAGACTCTGCTGGCCGAGACCCTGGCTCGTCTGCTGGATGTGCCCTTCACCATGGCCGATGCCACCACCCTGACCGAAGCCGGTTACGTGGGCGAGGACGTGGAGAACATCATCCAGAAGTTGCTGCAAAAGTGCGACTACGACGTGGAGAAGGCCCAGCGCGGTATCGTCTACATCGACGAGATCGACAAGATCTCCCGCAAGTCGGACAACCCCTCCATCACCCGCGACGTCTCCGGGGAAGGGGTGCAGCAGGCACTGCTGAAACTGATCGAAGGCACCATCGCCTCCGTGCCGCCCCAGGGCGGTCGCAAGCACCCGCAGCAGGAGTTTTTGCAGGTCGACACCTCCAAGATCCTCTTCATCTGTGGTGGTGCTTTCGCGGGGCTGGACAAGGTGATCGAGCAGCGCTCCGTCAAGGGCACCGGCATCGGTTTTGGCGCCGAGGTGAAATCCAAGAATGCCAAGGCAACCCTGAGCGAGAACTTTGCCAAGGTGGAGCCGGAAGATCTCATCAAGTACGGTCTCATCCCCGAGTTCATCGGCCGTCTGCCGGTGGTCGCGACCCTGACCGAGCTTGACGAGGCTGCCCTCATCCAGATCCTGAAAGAGCCGAAAAACGCGCTGACCAAGCAGTATGCCGCGCTGTTCGCCCTGGAAGAGGTGGAGCTGGAGTTTCGTGACGACGCGCTCAATGCCATTGCCCGCAAGGCCATGGAGCGCAAAACCGGTGCCCGGGGTCTGCGTTCCATTGTCGAGGCCGTACTGCTCGACACCATGTATGACCTGCCCTCCCTGAAAGGGGTCAGCAAGGTGGTGATCGACGAGACGGTGATCAAGGGAGACTCCGCGCCCCTGATGATCTACGACAATCCCGAGACTCAGGCCGCAGCCTCAGAGTAACTGTCTGATTTTTAATCACATAAAGGGGCTTTTTGCCCCTTTCATGCTTTTTACGGCCAAGGCGATTGAATCTCATCTTTGCGCCCCCATATACTCAGCCAAGCCTTTGCCAACGGTATAACAAGCCGAGAGGACATATATGAACCTAGAGCGTTCAGAACGCATCGAGATTCCCGTCCTGCCTCTTCGTGACGTGGTGGTCTATCCCCACATGGTCATTCCACTCTTTGTGGGGCGGGAAAAATCCATTCGCTGTCTGGAAGCGGCCATGGAGCAGGACAAGAAAGTCCTGCTGGTGGCCCAGAAGGATGCGTCGACTGACGAACCGACGGTGGAGGAAATTTTCTCCGTCGGGACAGTGGCCAATATTCTGCAGATGCTCAAGCTGCCGGACGGCACCGTCAAGGTGCTGGTGGAGGGGGGCCAGCGTGCCCGCCTTGAGCGGATGATCGACGATCGCGACTTCTTTGTCGGGGAGGCCCAGTACATCGCGTCCGCCCCCATCGAGGAGAAGGATCAGGACGTGCTGGTGCGCTCTGCCATCGGCCAGTTCGAAGGTTACATCAAGCTCAACAAGAAGATCCCGCCCGAGGTACTCACCTCGATTTCGGCGATTGACGATGCGGCGCGCCTGGCCGATACCATGGCTGCCCACATGCCGCTCAAGCTCGAAGACAAGCAGAAGGTGCTGGAAATCGCCTCCGTGTCCGAGCGCATCGAGTTTCTGATGGCCATGATGGAGTCGGAGATCGACCTGTTGCAGGTCGAGAAACGCATCCGCTCTCGGGTCAAGAAGCAGATGGAGAAGAGCCAGCGGGAGTATTACCTCAACGAGCAGATGAAGGCCATCCAGAAAGAGCTGGGTGAGCTGGAAGACAGCCCGGATGAATTCGAAGCCCTCAATCGCAAGATTGAAGAGGCCGGGATGCCGGAGGATGCCCGCGAGAAGGCCCAGGCCGAGCTCGCCAAGCTCAAGATGATGTCCCCCATGTCGGCGGAAGCCACCGTGGTGCGCAGCTATGTGGACTGGATGGTGCAGGTGCCCTGGAAGGCCCGCTCCAAGGTCAAGAAAGACCTAGGCAAGGCCCAGGAGGTGCTGGATGCGGATCACTATGGCCTGGACAAGGTCAAGGATCGCATCCTCGAATACCTGGCAGTGCAGGCGCGTGTGAACAAGCTTAAGGGCCCCATCCTCTGCCTGGTCGGGCCTCCCGGGGTGGGCAAGACTTCCCTGGGCCAGTCCATCGCCAAGGCCACCGGCCGCAAGTATGTGCGCATGGCCCTGGGTGGGGTGCGTGACGAGGCGGAGATCCGTGGTCACCGCCGTACCTACATCGGCTCCATGCCCGGCAAGCTCATCCAGAAGATGGCGAAAGTCGGCGTGAAGAACCCGCTGTTCCTGCTCGACGAAATCGACAAGATGAGCTCGGACATGCGTGGCGATCCCGCTTCCGCCCTGCTGGAGGTGCTGGATCCCGAGCAGAACAGCAGCTTCAACGATCACTATCTGGAAGTGGATTATGACCTGTCGGACGTGATGTTCGTGGCCACCTCCAACTCCATGAACATACCGGGTCCGCTGCTGGACCGGATGGAAGTGATCCGTCTGTCCGGTTACACCGAGGACGAGAAGCTCAACATTGCCAAGCAGCACCTGGTGGCCAAGCAGATCCAGCGCAACGGCCTGAAGCCTTCCGAGATCACCATCGAGGATTCGGCGCTGATCGGGGTGATTCGCTACTACACCCGCGAGGCGGGTGTGCGCAGCCTGGAGCGTGAAATCTCCAAAATCTGTCGCAAGGCAGTCAAACGCATCCTGCTGGACAAGAGCATCAAGCATGTTCAGGTCAACCAGGAGAACCTCAAGGAGTTCCTGGGGGTACAGCGCTTTGACTATGGCAAGGCCACCGACCAGAACCAGATTGGTCAGGTGTGCGGGCTGGCTTGGACCGAAGTGGGGGGCGATCTGCTCACCATCGAGACCACCAACATGCCGGGCAAGGGCAAGCTCACTTACACCGGTTCCCTCGGTGACGTGATGCAGGAGTCCATCCAGGCGGCCATGACAGTGGTGCGAGCCCGTGCCGAGAAGCTGCGTATCAACGGCGACTTCTACGAGAAGCGCGACATCCACGTGCACGTGCCGGAAGGGGCGACCCCGAAAGACGGCCCGAGCGCCGGTATCGCCATGTGTACCGCCCTGGTCTCCAGCCTCACCGGCAACCCGGTGCGTGCCGACGTGGCCATGACGGGTGAAATCACCCTGCGTGGCGAGGTGTTGCCCATCGGTGGTCTCAAGGAGAAACTGCTGGCGGCCCACCGTGGTGGCATCAAGCGTGTGCTGATCCCGAAAGAGAACGAACGTGACCTCGAGGAGATCCCGGCCAACGTCAAACAAGATCTTGAAATCTATCCGGTTCGCTGGATTGATGAGGTGCTTGCACTGGCGTTGCAGGACAATCCGCAAGGTTTCGAACGCGTTTCTGTCGTGTAAATGTTGATGCGCCGCAAATTTGGCGCATTCGGGGGGTGGTTAAGGCTTGCATGCACCGGACAACGGAAGTAGCCTTGACCACCGATCGGGTACTCATGATGAGTCGCAATGCGTGATGTGGCGCGGGTTTGCGCCAGATTGTCACTTGCAACTGATCAGGAGGCTTGTTATAAAACCTCCACTTGTTGTGGCCAGGGAAATCAGCGCCGCAGCGATGTTCGATAAAAGGGGAATATAAGAGTGAATAAATCTCAACTGATTGACAAGATTGCAGACGGTGCTGATATCTCCAAAGCTGCCGCTGGTCGTGCGCTGGATGCCTTCATCGATGCCGTGGGCGAAGCCCTGAAAGAGGGTGACCAGGTTGCTCTGGTTGGTTTCGGTACTTTCGCCGTTCGCGAGCGTGCAGCCCGTTCCGGCCGCAACCCGCAAACTGGTGCGACCATCGAAATCGCTGCCGGTAAAGTTCCTGCCTTCAAAGCCGGCAAGGCCCTGAAAGACGCGGTCAACTAAGCCGGTCGCTGATATCTATCGGCACCGTCCTTGGTCTCTGACCAGACAAGTGAGAGGGCTCTCCCTCATACTGCTTGACCAAGGCGCATCGCAATCGGTGCGCCTTTTCATTATTTACGCCCATCGAGTTCGGGAGCATAAGTACAAACATGATGTTGGATAAACTACGCGAAGGGGCGCAGGGCAAGGTAGCCAAGGTTATCTTGGGCCTGATCATCCTCTCCTTTGCCTTGGCCGGCGTAGGCAGCTACCTCAATGGCCCGGCACGTACCGCCCCCGCCACCGTCAACGGCAATGACATCAGTGCCCCCGCACTGGAGAATGCCTACCGCAATGAGCGGGCCCGCATGGAATCCCAAATGGGTGAGGCCTTCAACCAGCTGGCCGCCAATCCCGATTACATGAAACAGTTCCGCCGTGGCGTGCTGGACCGTCTGATCGATCAGGCGCTGATCGATGACAAGGCTCGCTCCCTGGGTCTGCGCGTCAGCGATGAGCAAATCAAGCAGGCCATCGTCGCCATGCCCGAGTTTGCCGAGAACGGCAAGTTCAGCAATGACCGCTACCTGCAGCTCATTCGCCGTGCCGGCATGACCCCCGAGATGTTCCGCGACTCCCTGCGCCAGGACATGGTGCGCCAGCAATTGATGGGCGCCGTGCTGGGATCGGAGTTCGCCCTCAAGGGTGAAGCCGAGCAACTGGATCGTCTCTACAACCAGACCCGTGACCTGCGCCTGATCCGTCTGGCCGCTTCCGCCTATGTGGACGGGATCGAGGTGAGCGATGCCGAGGTGGAGCAGTTCTACAAGGCCAACAGTGCTCGCTTCATGAACGACGAGACGGTCAAGGTCGACTATCTGCTGCTCGATGCCGCGAACCTTGGCAAGAACATCAAGATCACCGAGCAGGATGCCCAGGATTACTACGACCAGCATCAGGATCTGTTCCAGCGTCCCGAGCGCCGTCAGGTGGCGCACATCCTGATCCCGTTTGGCAAGGATGAAAAGGCCGCCGAGCAGAAAGCCGAGGCCGTGCTGGCCAAGGCCAAGGCGGGTGACGATTTCGCCGCGCTGGCCAAGGCCGACTCCTCCGATACCTTCTCCGCGAAGAAGGGCGGGGAGCTCGACTGGTTCGAGAAAGGGGTGATGGATCCTGCCTTCGAGAAAGCCGCGTTCGCGCTGGCCAAGGCTGGCGATCTCTCCGCCGTGGTGAAGAGCCCGTTCGGCTTCCACATCATCAAGCTGCTGGCCGTCGAGCCTGCCAAGACCAAGCCCTTCGTGGACGTGATGAGCGATACCATCGCCCGTCTGCAGTCTGAGAAGGCCAAGGAGCAGTTCTTCGCCGAACAGCAGAAGATGGCCGACAGCAGCTTCGAGAACCCGGACTCCCTGGACTTGACCGCCGAAGCCATGGGCCTCCAGGTGCAGTCCACCGGCTATTTCAGCCAGGCCGATGCGCCGGCACCGCTCAATGATCCCAAGGTGCTCTCCGTGGCGTTCTCCGAACAGCTGCGTGATGACAACACCAACTCCGACGTGATCGAGCTGGCCGACGGCAAGGCGCTGGTGCTGCACATCATGGGTCACCAGCCGAAGGCGGCCAAGCCGCTTGCCGAGGTGAAAGAGCAGGTGATCACCGCCA
The DNA here is from genome assembly GCF_027705505.1 of Aeromonas sp. QDB56. Lineage (NCBI taxonomy): Bacteria > Pseudomonadati > Pseudomonadota > Gammaproteobacteria > Aeromonadales > Aeromonadaceae > Aeromonas > Aeromonas sp. QDB56. Next base: position 653 of record NZ_JAPDBZ010000143.1, on the reverse strand, counting down.
TCAAGCACGACAAGGCCAGTGAAGTGGCCCGTGGCAAGGCCCAGGGTCTGCTGGACAAGCTCAAGGCCGGTGAGAACGTTCAGGCCGACCTGACCGCGCTGGGTCTGAAAGTGGATACCCATACCAGCGTATCCCGTTTCGCCCAGGAGATGGACCAGAACCTGGTGACCCAGGTGTTCCGCATGCCCCATCCGACCGATGGCAAGCCGAGCGTCGAGCTGGTGACCGAAGCCAACGGTGATCGTGTGGTGGTGGCGCTGGACAAGGTCAACGTCATCAAGGAGCCGTCCCAGATGGTGAGCCTGCTGCAAGGTCAGCTGGGTCAGGGCAAGGCACAGGCCGACTACAAGTCGCTGATCGACGAGCTGCGCAAGGCGGCCAAGATCGAATACTTCACCGACGTGGAAGCCACTGTCGAGTAGGTCAGCCTCACGGCCCCAAGTGTGAAAACGGCTCCATAATGGAGCCGTTTTTTTATCTGTACGCGGTACAAGGGGGGGCGGCTACCTGCTCTGGCAGGGATGAGCTAAGTCGTGCATCGTCCTGGTTTGCATCCCGCTCGGCGTTGCCAGCAGGCATAATACCAATCGGATTAAACATTAGGTCAGTTTTATCCAATCTCGGCTACAAAGTGACATCACCCGCTCCACATC
>NZ_JAPDBZ010000142.1:0-10444 GCF_027705505.1 Aeromonas sp. QDB56 | reverse complement strand
GATTGGATCGGACATACTGAGTACAGTGAAACCAGAATAGAGCAATTAGATCACATCTTTAATCTGATTGGTATGAGGCCTATTTCCAGCCCTGGTGGCTCTCCACGGTGGAAGACAGCCTGCGCACGATCGGCATGCTGGCCTCGGCCTGGGGTGTGCTGCTGATGGTGCAGCAGATGTATGGCACCCAGATGCGGCTCTCCTCTCTCGCCATGTCAGACGAGCTGACCGGGCTCTCCAATCGCCGGGCGTTTCGCGCCGTGCTGGAGGCGCACGGAGAGGAGGGGACGCCGCTCCTGCTGCTGGACCTCGATCACTTCAAGCTGATCAACGATCGCTATGGCCACGCCATCGGCGACAATGTGCTGCGTGAATTCAGCACCCTGCTGCGCCAGCTCTGCCCATTGGATGGGGTGGTGGCACGCCTTGGGGGAGAGGAGTTTGCCATCTGGCTGCCCGGCATGACTGGCGACAAGGCCCGTACGCTGGCGGAGCAGATAAGGTGCGTGACCGAAGAGCTGGTCTCAGGTGACGGGGTAAGATTCACCGTGAGCCTTGCCCTGGGCATCAGCCAGAGCGGGGAGGGGGTGGATGCCCTGCTCCAGCGTACCGATCTCGCCCTCTATCAGGCCAAGCATCGGGGACGCAACCGGGTGGAGCTGGCGTGATGGCGCCAGGGGATGCCGCAGCCAGCGGGCCAGCAGGTTCATCCGCCTTCATCTTGTCAGACTTGTTCCCTACAATGTCCGCCTCCATGCATTCGAGCCCTCTCATTCGCGATGAGGGGCAGGTCTCGCTCTTCAGGAAGCCTTCATGATCTCCTCTCACTCCTTGTTTGATGCCCATTGGCGCTGGCTGTCACTGCTTTCCCTTGCCCTGCTGTCGGGTTGTGCCAGCGAGCCTCCCGCCCCGACCAGCACGGCGACGCCGGCGGGGCGCCCCACGCCTAAGGCGATGCAGCCGCAAAAACCGGCCGACATGAAGAGCCGCATCGTGCGTTTCCTGCCGCGCAACGTGGTGGACAAGCCAGGCTGGGCCAATGACGTGGTGACGGCGCTCACCACCCAGGGACTGACGGTGAGCGATCACAACGTCTGCAGCGTGCTGGCGGTGGCGGAGCAGGAGGCGACCTATCAGGCGGACCCCGTGGTGCCCAACCTCAACAAGATTGCCTGGAAGGAGATCAATGCCCGGGCCGGCAAGCTGCTGATCCCCGAGTTCATGGTGCGCACGGCCCTCTCCATCCAATCCCCCACTGGCAAGAGCTATGCCGAGCGCATCGACAAGCTTCGCACCGAGCGGGAGATGAGCGAGATCTTCGAAGACATGATAGGCAGCGTCCCCATGGGCAAGCAGCTCTTTGGCAACCTCAACCCGGTGCGCACCGGCGGCCCCATGCAGGTGAGCGTCGCCTTTGCCGAAGCCAACGCCCGTGGCTACCCCTATCCCGTGAAGGAGTCCATTCGCCACGAGGTGTTCACTCGTCGGGGCGGCATCTGGTTTGGCACGAAACACATCTTCGGCTATCCCGCCGACTACCCGGATACCCTCTATCGCTTCGCCGACTTCAATGCGGGCTGGTACGCGAGCCGCAATGCGGCCTTCCAGGCGGCGGTAAGCCGGGTGAGTGGCAAGCCCCTGGCCCTGGACGGGGATCTCATCCGCTACGACTCGGATTTGCCCGGCAAGACCGAACTCGCGGTCCACAGCATCGCCAGCCGCGTCAACATGAGCAAGCAGGCTATTCACCAGAGCCTGAAGCTGGGGGACAGCAACGACTTTGCCAAAAGCGATCTCTACCACAGGGTCTTCGCCCTGGCCGACAAACAGGCCGGGACACGGCAACCCCGCGCCATCTTGCCCGGTATCCAGCTGAAAAGTCCGAAGATCACCCGCAACCTCACCACTGCCTGGTTCGCCAAGCGGGTGGATGACAGGGAGCAGGCCTGCGTCAGAAAGATGGCGACCATTCGCTGATAGCCAGAGACAACAAGGGCGGCCAATGGGCCGCCCTTGTTTATTGTGATTTGACCACCTGGCTGGTCATGGTCGGTAGCTCCCAGGTTCCCCCCAGAGTGATCATGCGACAGCTACCAGTGGTGCTTTTCTCACTCTGCACGAAGGTTTGGCCGTCCCATACCCAGCTTTCGAAAGAAAAACAATCTCCTATTCCTCTTCCTTTGTGCGAGGCACTCAGTTCGCCCTCTCCATAACCGTTTGCGTAAGTGCTGATGAGGGTTGCACTGCTGGTATCAAGGTCCGTATCAATCAGAATAAATGCCGAACCGTCGTTGTAAGCGGCGAGCCAGCAGGGTAGCCGGATCAAGGCTCGTTCCTGGTTCAGGGGATAGATCTGGCCATCTTCCTGATTCTCATATGCGCTGGGGCAGACATCTTCATTGACGTGTTGTTTCAGCCAAGCCCTTATGCTCTGTAGCTCAGGCTTGGTGAGTGGGCGAGATAGGTTGTCTGCGGCAACGGCATGCATGGATCACGGGGGCCACCAAGGCCGGGGGAATAGTTGTGGTGGGTAACGAGCCCTGTTTGGTCAGGGCTGTACTGGTATTGAGACGGCCTTGGAACTCATCCATTTTGAGAAAAATGGCATAGGCACCGGCACCGGATAACGGTTCTTGGTGCTTGCTCCATTCAAATACCACCTTGCCAGTCCCTTTGATTGCTCGGACGAGCGCTGCAGTTTGGGGCTGGGTGAACGGAGTCCGCTCTTTTACGATGCCGAGCACCTCGCCATTGATGCGCAGTGTGATCAAACCATCAGCGGGGGCCGCCGGAGCCCGCTGATCAACCTCTGCGATGGCAAGCTCGGCATGCAGTGTGCCCTTGGCGCCAGCCTCTCGGGTGAGCAGAACCGAAAGTCCACCCAATTCCGCGCTGTAACCTGCCGCTCGGCATGTGCGCGTGTTGTCACAGGCCAGTTCCCAGTCCTTGTGTTGAAAAGAGAGCCCTTCAGTAAACGAGCCGAGTGCAGAGGCCAATAGTGTTGTGATGAACATTAGAGGTTTCCAGAAGCATTGGGACGGTCAGGATAGCATTCTGGAAGGTTCAAATTGAATCTTGTTTTGGGTTGACTGAGCTGTGCCGAGTGGCGTACCCCTTTGATCCGATTAGAAACTCATCGCCAGTCCGATGGAGTAGCCGCTGGTGTTGTGGCTGAACATATAGCGGGCCACCAGCCGGGTGCGGGTGATGAAGATGTCGTACTTGCTGCTGTCGAGTTCGAGGCCAAGTCCCAGGGAGTTGAGGCTGTTGAAACCGAGCAGCCCCCGTTGCTGCCCCAGGTATTCGGTTCTGGCCCCTTCCAGCACGTAGCGAAGGGGCCTGTCCAGCAGGGTCCAGTGCCACAGGGGGGCGCGGCGGCGCAGGTAAAGCCCGAGGTTTTCCGCATCGGCCTGACCGCTGACGCTCTCGGCGGTGCCGGTGAAGCTTTGCAGATGCTGGTAGGAGTAGCGCAGCTCGGCATCGATGTCCTGGGCGGCGGAGAAGAGCTCATAGTCCAGCATCAATGAGCCGCCGAGGCCATAGACATTGAGGGTGCCGCCGTCGAGGAAGTCCAGATTCTGGCCGCTCCTGTGCTCGAGCAGGGCGGCCCCGATGCGAAGGTCGCTGGCCACCGTGCCCAGGGTGACATTGGCGATGGGCCGCAGCACCAGATTGCCACCAAAGCGATCCCGGTGGACGCCGACATCCCAGCCGATGCCGCCGGTGGCGCTCAGGCTGTTCCATTTGGTGGGAATGGTGCGGGTCTCGTTGCCATCGGTGAACACGAACTGGGGATCGTAGCGGCTGTAGCCCAGGGTGCCCTCCAGATAGAGGGGAACATCCTCGCTCAGGGTGGCGCCACCCCCGAGCTGGGTGATGGTGAGGGCAGAGGTGTCGTTGGTGCCGCTGCCGATATTCAGGTTGCTGGCGGTGATATCCGGCACCACGGCGTAGCTCATCAGGGAGACGACGGCGTTGGCGCGCTGTTGAACCAGGCTCTCGTCGCTGGCACGGGCCTTTGTCACAAGACCGGCAGAGACGCCGGCAAGCACCGCCAGCAAGGAAAGTGTGTGAGAAGAGAGCTGTCTTGCCATACCTGGCTCCATGAGTACCCCGTCCATTGGGGCATGTTCACACTGTAACGGTTTTCATCTGGCTTGGCAGCCTGGCAAGGGCCGACCCGTCCTGTTTTGGGCGTGCGCATTGGGCCGCGAGAAGGGTGAGCCGCTGGGCAGAAATCACAGACATTAATTTATTGTTCAGTTCCCCGGGTGTATAAGAGGCCTCCCATACGAACATTGGGGTGGTAGCAGGGATGGATTACCAGACGGGGCCTTCGGGTCATCATGACGAATGCGCATTACGTTGATGGGAGTCACACCAGATGCAGGACATGCTGCTTGCCATATGGCATCAGGATTTTGATCAGCTTATACAAATGCAGGCAATCGGTCTGCTCGTCACCTGTCTGGTGGTGATCCTCTTCCTTGAATCGAGCTTCGTCTTTCTGCCCCTGCCCGGTGACAGCCTGGTGCTGCTGGCGGGCGGTCTGGTGGGCATGGGGGTGCTGGGGCCCGAGGTGACCTTGCTCTATCTGCCGCTTGCGGCCGGGATAGGGAGCGTGCTCGCCTACTGGCAGGGGCAGGCACTGCATGGCACCCGTTTCATGGGCCATGTGGAGCGGATGATCCCGGAAGGGAGCCTGCCCAGGGCTTCCCGACTGCTGGATCGTTACGGCTTCTGGGCCATGTTCGTGTCCCGTTTCATCCCCTTCGTGAGAGTGTTGACCCCCATGTTGATGGGAGTCTCCCGCCTGCACCTGCTGCGGGTGGCCGTGGCGAGTTTTGCCAGCGCCTTCCTCTGGTCCCTGGTATTGAGCATGGTCGGCAAGATGGTGATGGCGACCCCGGTCTTTGCCCATCATCAGGAGCTGCTGACCAAGTGCCTGCTCGTCACCTCTTTCGGGCTGTTCGTCATTGCGGTGGCGGCCATCGGCATGCGGCTGCTCAAGCGTCCGAGCAAGCGGGTGCGCTGATCTCACTGCCCGGGCTGCGCCTGCTGCCGCATCTGGAGAGCGCAGCCCCCGGAAAAATACAGGCCATTTGAGGCGGCATTCCTGTCGCCTATCTGTTACACTTCGCGCCCGCCATTTTCCGGCTCATCTTCTGATCTGATGTCAGACCCAGCCGTCCTTGGCTCCACGCCTCGCCGATGCCAGGCCACACGCCGGCCCAGGCCACCCACGCCAACTACAGCTCCGCTGGAACACAGGAACCCAACATGAGATTTGAATCGTTCGATTTTGCCCCCGAGATTTTGCGCGCCATCTCAGATTGCGGTTATCAGGAGATGACCCCTGTGCAGAGCCAGGCCATCCCGGCCATTCGCCGTGGCCGCGATGTGCTGGCCAGTGCCCAGACCGGTACCGGCAAGACCGCCGCCTTTGCGTTGCCCATCCTGCAACGCCTGGTAGACAACCCGGCGCCGGTGCAGCCTTCCAATGCCCGCGTGCTGATCCTGACCCCGACCCGCGAGCTGGCAGCCCAGGTGGCGAGCAATATCAACGATTTTGCCAAGTATCTTGATATCACTACCCTCACCATCGTGGGTGGCGGCAAACAGGATGTGCAGGCCAAGAAGCTCAAAGCGGGCGCACACATCATAGTGGCCACCCCTGGCCGTCTGCTCGAGCACCTCACCGCCTGCAACCTGAGCCTCTCCGGGGTCGAGACTCTGGTGCTGGACGAGGCGGATCGCATCCTCGACATGGGCTTTAGCGCCGATGTGCAGCAGATCCTGCAGGCGGTCAACAAGACCCGCCAGAACCTGCTCTTCTCCGCCACCTTCTCCGAGGCGGTAAAAAAGCTGGCCAACCTCATGCTGGACAAACCCCAGGTGGTGGCCGTCGACAAGCAGAACTCCACTGCCGACACCGTGAGCCACACCGTCTATCAGGTGGAACAGAAGCGCAAGCGCGAGCTGCTCTCCGAGCTTATCGGCAAGCAGAACTGGCAGCAGGTGCTGGTGTTTGCCAGCACCCGTGAGAGCTGCGATGAACTGGTGGAGGAGCTCAACCTCGACGGCATCAAGTCTGCCGTGGTGCACGGTGACAAGGCCCAGGGGAGCCGTCGCCGCGCCTTGCGTGAATTCACCGAAGGCAAGCTGCGGGTGCTGGTGGCCACCGAGGTGGCCGCCCGCGGCCTGGACATTCCGAGCCTGGAATACGTGGTCAACTATGATCTGCCGTTCCTCGCGGAAGATTACGTGCACCGTATCGGCCGAACCGGTCGCGCTGGCAAGAGCGGCATGGCCATCTCCTTCGTCAGTCGCGAGGAGGAGCGCACCCTGCTGGAGATCGAGGCCCTCATCGGCCAGAAGATCCGCCGCATCATGGTGCCGGGTTACGAGGTGAGCAGCCGTGACGACCTCATCAAGCAGTTGCAGGAGCGCCGCCGCTTCGGCAAGCGCCCGCAGCGTGAAGACAATGCCGCCGCCCAGGCCATGGCCGAGGCGAAACTGCAAGGTCAGCGCCTCAAGCGTCTGGCGGCGGCCAAGAAGCCCCGTCAGCCGAAATAAGGCAACGTCGCACCCTCCCGGTCGGGGAGGGGCGTTTACTCTCCAAAGGCGCCACTGGCGCCTTTGTGCTGTCGATGACGCGGCCCCTGGCCGCCCCGTTTCAGAGGATCCGAGATGACCCTTCCTGCTTACAATCAGGCCCTGCTCGAGATGGCCCGCCAGAGCCTGGCGGAGCTGGAGCGCACCGCCGCCCAGAAGACGGGCAAACGCACCCCCGCCCAGGAGAGCCACTTTCTCTGTACCTGGATGGCGGATTCTCTCAAGGAGAAACGCTTCTCCCGGCTGGTGATGGAGGATCTCAAGACCTGGGTGCAACTGGGGCGGACGCTGGGGGCGGGGGCCGATCTCAAGGGGCTGCTTGAGCGGGTGCAGCGCCAGTATGAGCGCGCCATGCATGAGCCGGTACAGCTGGGGGCGCGCCTGGCCGATCTGCTTTTGGCGCTGGAGGGGGCGGGCTGGCTGGTGTTCACCGACAGCGAACTGAACACCCGGCAGCGGCTGCTGAGCCAGGGGCAATCCAGCCTGATCATCTCGGCCAGCGAGTATCAGGGCCATATCGAGGGGGGTGAGCTGGTCAAGCCCCTCACCCTCTATGTGCGCGGGGACGAGCAGGTACTGGCCGAGGCGGCATTTGCCCGGGGCCTGCTGCTGAGCCAGGGCAACAAGAAAACCACCCTGGTCAAGCACCACAAGGCCTATCGGCTGATGCCGGGCAACGCGCAGCCTGCCCTGGCGCTGTTGTCCTCCTGATCCCGCCTTCTCATCCCGTCACCCGGCCTTGCGCCGGGTTTTTTTATGGCAAATGCACCCCACGGGGTTGCCTGCACGCTGGGGCCGGGCGGGCAATCTTTGTCGCAGCCAAGGGGCTCCCCCTCTGATGGGGGGCGTCCCCCATATGGAGGGATGGTGGGGTGGTGCTTCTGCTCTAGGGTGGATGGGCCCCAAAGAGGGCCTTAAAGGAAGCAGACCGCCTGACAAGGCGACACTCAATGAATGAGGAAACATGATGAAAGCGACTCCAATTGCCCTGTTGCTGGCCGGCGTGCTGGCGTCCCCGCTCTGCGCCGCCGGACTCGATGCCCGGCTCACCCTGGTGGAGGGCAGCACAGACGATGTGCGCGTCAACCTGACCCTGACCAACACCGGGGAGAAGCCGGTTCGTCTGCTCAAATGGCAACTGCCTGGCAGCGAGGATGCTCCCCTGTTCCAGGTGGAGCGTGACGGCCAGCCGGTGGATTACGAAGGGGCCCTGATCAAGCGGGCCGCCCCGAGTGACAAGGACTACCAACTGCTCAAGGCGGGCCAGAGCCTGACAGTGCAGGCGGAGGTCTCCGGTCTCTACGACATGAGTGCCCAGGGCCAGTACAGCATCCGTTACCTGCTGCCGACCGTGGCGCAGGAGGGGAAAGCGGCCAAGGCCAAACAGGCCCAGGCGAGCGAGTCCAATGCCGTGACCCTCTGGGTGGACGGGGTGAGCGACGAGCGGGTGCTGGCCAAGGCGGCGGTGGCCGAGCCCCAGGCGGTGAGCGCCTCGGTCAGCTTCAGCGGCCGTTGCACCAACACCCAGAAGAGCGACATCCTGGCGGCGCTCGATGCCGCGAGTGGCATCGCGAACAACTCCAGCAGCTACCTCGCGGTGGACAAGCCGAATGGGCAGCGCTACCGCAGCTGGTTTGGCGCCTATGACGCCACCCGCTGGAACCAGGCCGAGACCAACTTCAGCAAGATCAAGGATGCCATCGACAACAAGCCGCTCACCTTCGACTGCGGTTGCAAGCAGAGCTACTTTGCCTATGTCTATCCGGACCAGCCCTACAAGGTCTATCTGTGCAAGAGCTTCTGGACTGCGCCGGTCACCGGGACCGATTCCCGCGCCGGCACCATTGTCCACGAGCTGAGCCACTTCAACGTGGTGGCGGGCACCGACGATCTGGGATACGGTCAGGCCAATGCGCGCAATCTGGCGAGCACGGATCCCCAGAAGGCCCTGAACAATGCCGACAACCACGAATATTTCGCCGAGAATACCCCGAGCGAAAATTGAGTTGCAAACAGGGGCCGGATGGCCCCTTTTTTGACGGAGGCACCATGATGACACTCTTGCTCACCACCCTGGCACTGGCGCCCTTGCAGTGCGAGCTGTCGGTCAGCGCAGAGAGCGGGGTGAACGAACCCCTGCCCCTGGTGATGACCCTGACCAACCGGGGGGAGACGCCCCTCGAGGTATTGACCTGGTTCACCCCCTTCGAGGGGTGGTTTGCCGATGCCATCGACCTGACCCGCGATGGGCTACCGCTGGACTATCGAGGGCCGCTTGCCAAGCGAGGTACCCCCGGGGACGGCGACTTCCTGCACCTGGGGGCGGGGGAGCAGAGCCAGGCCGATGCGGATCTGGCGCAGGCCTACGATCTGTCCCAACCGGGCCGCTACCGGCTCAGCTATCGTGCCCAGCCCCTGACGCTGACCAAGGGCGTGGCGCCCAGTTGCCCCGCCATCGACTTTACCCGGGTGGCCCCCTAGGCGATCTGCGGCTTGCCCTTGGTATCCGGCAGCCCGACGGCGCGGGTGGCCACCGCCAGACCGGGTGACGATTGGCTTTCCCGCCAGCAGCAGTGCACCAGCGTGATGACATGGTGAGCCAGGGTGTTGTCTTTATCCGGATGACGCAGGGGATGGGCCACCGAGTGGGTCGATAGCAAAATGATGAACATGAGGGGCGGTCCAGCCATGCCATGCACCGGGCCGACTCGTTTACACCGTCAAGGAGGAGACATGGCACTGGAACAACTGAAACGGGAGCTGGAGCGCTTTGGCGAGCAGAATGACGGCGCGCAACACTCCCGTGGCAGCAAGATGCTCAACATTACCCGCGACACCGGCGAACTGCTGGCGGTGCTGGTGCAGACGAGGGGGGCGCAGGCTGTGCTGGAGATCGGCACCTCCAACGGTTACTCCACCCTCTGGCTGGCCGAGGCAGTGAAACGGCTGGGGGGCCGGGTCACCACCATCGAGCTGGACGAGGGCAAACGGACCATGGCGGCGACCAACTTTGAGCGGGCCGGGCTCACTCCCTGGATTGAGCAGTTGGCGGGGGAGGCCGGCAGCCTGTTGCCCTGCCTGCCGACGGCGGGCTATCAGCTCATCTTCCTCGACTCCGAGCGCCGCCACTACCAGGCCTGGTGGCCCGAGATCCAGCGCCTGCTTGCCCCTCGTGGCCTGCTGGTGGTGGACAATGCCATCTCCCATGAGGACGAGATGAGGGAGTGGATGGCACAGGTGCGGCGTGACCCCGATTTCCTGACTTCCCTGGTGCCGGTGGGCAAGGGGGAGTGGCTGGTGGTGCGGTTGTAGGAGGGCTGGATGGAAAACAGGACCATGGAACCAAAAACCGTGGTGCAGACCACAGGCAGACCACTGGCAGGCCATGCAGAGCAACGGTTTCGTCAGGGCCCCCAGGTGGCTGAGCGGCGCGCGGGGCGGGTCAACTTCGTCGAGATCCATCGGCGCTACCCGGCGACCGGGCCCTGGAATGTCGACATCGTCCGCCTGCTGGAGCAGGGCGGGAGGTGGTGATCACCGACGGTGACGTCAAGGCGCGCGCCATCCCGCCATTACCTTCCACGTGGTGCGTGGCAATCCCCTTTGCCATCAGACCGAATTTTGGCCCGATTGATACGTTGTGTCGTGACTGGGCCACTGCCATCCCGCGGGAGCCGCAACCCGCCTGATATGGTTTCCGCTGACGGAGCGCCGCCAGCGGGGCGATTCCTCTGCCAGCCCGGCCATTATTTTTCCTGATTACCCATGATTAGCAGTCACCACGAGCTATACTGATCTTACGTACAGTTACTGAGGTGCGAGATCATGG
>NZ_JAPDBZ010000141.1:0-10527 GCF_027705505.1 Aeromonas sp. QDB56 | reverse complement strand
TCCGGAACCAGTGATTGGTTCCGGATTGTCCTACAGCAGAAGGATCGGTCAATGGATCCTTAACTGATCAGCATTGCGTCGTGACGACGGGCTTTTTTATGTCAGGAGAAAGGTTGCTCTCGTAACCTACCACCAGCCCAGCAGGTTGCGGCCCACCAGGGCGCCCCACACCAGGGCATTGAGGGCCAGAGCGATGAAGACGGCGGCGGAGCCCAGATCCTTGGCGCGGCCCGAGAGTTCGTGATGCTCGGAGCCGATGCGATCCACCACCGCCTCCACGGCGGAGTTGAGTACCTCGACGATCACCACCAGCCAGCTGATGCAGACGAGCAGCAGGATCTCGTTGAGGGAGTCACCTATCCAGAATGCCAGCGGCATCAGCAGCAGGATGAGCAGCAGCTCCTGACGGAAGGCGGCCTCGTTGACCCAGGCCGATTTGAGACCTTTCATGCTGTAACCGGTTGCGTTGATGATGCGGGTGATCCCGGTCGCGCCTGGCTTTGCCACGATAACTACCTCATTTGAAATGGCTTTTGGGTTCACATCCTATCAGAGCCGCCCAAGGTTTCCATCGGGTGACTTTTGCTTTATTTTATTCCCTTGCATTTTGGCATCCCGCCCACCTTATCCACTCGAGAATTGAGTCGTATGTCCATTCACACCGATGAATTGCGCACCCGTCGCCTGGAGGCCCTGATCACCCCCAGCGAGCTGGCGCACGCCTTCCCGTTAACCGACACCATCGCCCAGAACCTGCTGGATGCCCGCCGCCAAGTGGAAGCCATTCTGTCCGGTGAAGATCAGCGCCTGCTGGTCATCGTCGGCCCCTGCTCCATCCACGATCCCGCCGCCGCCCACGAATACGCTCTGCGTCTGAACACCCTGCGTGAAGAGTACAAAAAGAGCCTGTGCATCGTGATGCGCACCTACTTCGAAAAGCCGCGCACCATCGTCGGCTGGAAGGGGCTCATCAATGATCCGCGCCTGGACGGCAGTTTCGACGTCAATGAAGGGCTGAAACTGGCCCGCAAGCTGCTGGTGGACATCAACGAGACCGGCATGCCCACCGCCACCGAGTTCCTCGACATGGTGACCGGCCAGTACATCAGCGATCTCATCACCTGGGGCGCCATCGGGGCGCGCACCACCGAGTCCCAGGTTCACCGGGAGATGGCCTCCGCCCTCTCCTGCCCGGTGGGGTTCAAGAACGGCACCGACGGCAACACCCGCATCGCCATCGATGCGGTGCGCGCCGCCCGTCACAGCCACATTTTCTACTCCCCGGACAAGGACGGCAAGATGACCATCTACCGCACCGCCGGCAACCCCTACGGCCACGTGATCCTGCGCGGCGGCCACCGTCCCAACTACGACACCGCCAGCATCGACGAGGCGTGCGAGGCTCTGGCCCAGGTGGGCCTGCCGGAGCGTCTGGTGGTGGACTTCAGCCACGGCAACAGCATGAAGGATCACCGCCGCCAACTGCTGGTGGCCCAGGATATCTGCGATCAACTGCGCCGTGGCCGCACCGGCATCGCCGGCATCATGGCCGAGAGCTTCCTAGTGGAAGGGCGTCAGGACGTGGAGAACGGCTGTGCCGCCACCTTCGGCCAGAGCATCACCGATGCCTGTCTGTCGTGGAGTGACACCGAAACCCTGCTGGCCATGCTGGCAGAAGCCGCCCAGGTGCGGCTGGACAAGCAGAAAGCCTGAGCAACCACTCAACGCTCTCTCTACCAAAAGAGCCAGGCATCACGGATGCCTAGCTCTTTTCATGTCCACGGTGATTCAATCGCCCCCTTGGCTTCACTCAGCCTCTGCAGGTTTTCAATGCTGTATCCGTAGTCGACAGAGCGGCTCCCTTCTCCCACTTGTTTCAAAAGAATGGGAGAAGGGCTGGGGATGAGGGGGGAGCCCGCCTCACAGGCTCGGCATAAACCAGATGCGGCCGGCCGCCTCGATGCGATCGGTGCGGATCTGGAACACCCGCTCCAGCAGCGCCTCGTCGATGATCCCGACGTCCCCTTCCCCCACCACGCGGCCCTGTTGCAGGCAGAGCACGCGATCCGCCCAGTCGATGGCCAGATTGATGTCGTGGATGGCCACCACCACCAGCAATCCCTGCGCGGCCAGTTGCTTGAGCAGCCGCAGCAGCGCCATCTGGTGATGCAGATCCAGCCCCGCCAGGGGTTCATCCAGCAGCAGCACCCGCCCGGTCGGATTGAGGCTTGGCCACAGTTGCAGCAGGGTGCGGGCGATCAGCACCCGCTGCTGCTCCCCCCCGGACAATCGGCTGAAGTCCCGTGCAAGCAGGGGCGCCAGTTCCAGGGCGTCGCACACATCCGCCACCGCCTGCGCCTGGGCATCGGGGGCCCCCTCCTCCAGCCCCAGGCTCAGCACCTGGAACACCGGGATGTGGAACAGCTGGGGCTGGCGCTGGGGCAGCATGGCGCGCCGCGTTGCAAGCTCGGGCCAGCTCAGGGTCGTGATGGCCTCTCCTCCCAGCAAGACGGCGCCATCGGCGGGCAGCAGGCCCGCCAGGGCCCCGAGCAGGGAGGACTTGCCACTGCCATTGGGGCCGAGCAGGGCCACCAGCTGACCACCGGGCCAGGCGAGATCCAGGGGGGCGAGGCGATGGGGGATGGCCAGGGCACGGGCCTCCAGCCGCCAGGGGGCGGGATCAGCGGGACACATCGGCATCTTGCCTCAGCAGCAGATAGATAAAGAGCGGGGCGCCCACCGAGGCGGTGATGACCCCGATGGGCAGTTCACCGGCGTGCAGCGCCGAGCGGGCCACCAGATCGGCCCCGAGCAGCAGGGCGCCGCCCCCCAGCGCCGAGGCGGGCAGCAGAAAGCGCTGATCGCTGCCACCGCACAGGCGCAGCAGGTGAGGCACTACCAGGCCGACGAAGCCGATGACGCCGCACAGGGAGACCGCCACCCCGGTCAGCAGGCAGACCGCCAGCACCAGGCGTACCCGCATGCTGTCCACGTTCAACCCCATAAGGCGGGCCTGGGTCTCCCCAAGCAGCAGTTGTTGCAGTGCCCGCCCCTGCCAGCAGAGCCAGCCGAGGGTGAGGGGCAGCACCAGCCACCACCAGGCGAGCTGCTGGCTGCCGTAGGCGAGGCTGCCCATCATCCAGAACATGAATTCCCGCAAGGCGCCGTCGTCGGCGAAATACATCAGCCAGGTCATGGCCGCATTGGTGAGGATGCCGATGGCGACTCCGAACAGCAGCAGCCGCCCATGGCCGAGCCGTGCCCGGCGTGCGAGACGGATGAGCAGCATGGTCACCACCAGGGCGCCGCCAAAGGCCGCCAGCGACAGCCCCCAGCCCGGCAGATAGAGCCCGAGCCCCTTGGCCACCGCCATCGCCACCATGGCGGCCAACCCCGCGCCGCTCGAGACGCCGAGCAGGCCGGGTTCCGCCACCGGGTTGTGCAGCATCACCTGGAGCACGGCACCGCCGCAGGCAAGGGAGGCCCCCGCCAGCAGAGCCAGCAGGGCGCGCGGCAGGCGCAGCTCCAGCAGGATGCGCAGCTCCAGATCCCCCAGCGGCTGCCAAGGCAGCAGTACGAACTCCCCGAGGGCGAGGGAGAGCAGGAACAGGGCCAGGGTCAGCAGCGACAGCAGGAGCAGCCAGCGGCGCTGCCAGCGCTGCTGGCGACGGATGAGAGCGAGATACACGGGATCCCCAAGAAGCGAGGCCCGCCGGGGGGCAGGCAGGAAAGCTGCATGATAACAGCGCGTTACCACCCAAGGTCAAGGCTGGTAGGGCTTGGCCAGCGCCGCTATCTCGCCGCTCTCCACCATGGCTAGCAACGCCTGCGCCAGCTTGGGGCCCAGCTCATGGTGGGGTGAGTGCTTGCTCATCCCGAGGTAGAGCACCACCGGGTTGGGGGGCTGGAAGGGCGCCTTGACGAGGCCGGCGTCGTTGCGCTGGCTCAGGGCGTAATCCACCTGGCAGTCGGTCCCTATCATCAGGGGCAGGTGGCCCCGCTCCACCATGCGCTGCAACTGGTCTTCGGTGGGGACCCCGTGCTTGTCGAGCTGGGTGTCGCCATCGAAGGGGGGGAAGTAGGCGGAGTTGAGCACATAGCCTATCTCGCGGCCTCGCAGATCCTCGTAGCGCCTGAGACCGGCCACGGCGGCGGGCTTGCCATAGAAGGCAGGCCGGCACTGGTAATAGGACGGCTGCAGGTAGTCGATGAAGGCGGCCCGCTCCTCGGTGTGAGCCAGCCCTATCATCAGATCCACCTGACCGGTCTGCATCTGTTTGAGTGCCCGTCCCCAGGGCACCCGTTTGAGGGTGAGCACAATGCCGCTGCGTGCCTGCAACTGGCGCAGAATGTCGATATCCAGCCCCTGGAAGTCGTCGTTCTCTGCCAGCATGCGAAACGGCGGCCAGACATCGGTGGCCACCGTCAGGGTCGGCGCACCTTGCGCCCAGCAGGCAAACAACAGACAAAGCGCACCCCAGCTTGTCTTGCCCATCCAGCTTTCGCCTTCTTTTGTTACATCCTTGTGAGCTAAAAATACCCTCAAGCACCACTTATGAAAACCCATGGAGTCGAGATAAAATGCATTGATTTAAAAGGAGAACCTAATGAACCCCATCATGACCAGTATCGGCCTGCTCATCTGCAGCAACGTCTTCATGACGTTTGCCTGGTACGCCCATCTCAAGAGCATGAATCACAAACCCTGGATCATCGCCGCCCTGGTGAGCTGGGGGATAGCCCTGTTCGAATACCTGTTGCAGGTGCCCGCCAACCGCATCGGCCACACCGTGCTCTCCGTCGGCCAGCTCAAGATCCTGCAGGAGGTGATCACCCTCACCGTGTTCGTTCCCTTCTCCATCTTCTATCTGAAAGAAGACCTGAAGTGGGACTACCTCTGGGCGGGTCTGTGCATCCTGGGCGCGGTCTTTTTTGTGTTCCGCGAAAAACTGACCGGCGCCTGAGGCTGTACACTCAAGCCATTCATCATCCCCCAGCCCTTTGAGCGACGAGGCCCCTCATGGAATTGAGAGACATGCTGCAGATCTTGGCCAAACAGGACGGTTCCGATCTCTATCTCTCCACCGGCGCCCCCCCCTGCGCCAAGTTCAACGGCGCCTTGCGCCCCCTCACCCAAGAGCCCCTGGGGCCGGGCGAGGTGGCCCGCATCGCCTACGACATCATGGATCTCGAGCAGAAACAGCAGTTCGAGAAAGAGCTGGAGATGAACCTCGCCATCTCCCTGCCCCAGATAGGCCGTTTTCGGGTCAACATCTTCAAGCAGCGCAATGAAGTTTCCCTGGTGGCGCGCAACATCAAGACCGAGATCCCCCGCTTCGAGGATCTCAAACTCCCTCCGGTGCTCCTCGACACCATCATGGAGAAGCGGGGTCTGGTGCTCTTCGTCGGCGGCACGGGGTCCGGCAAATCCACATCGCTCGCGGCCCTCATCGATCATCGCAACCGCAACAGCGGCGGCCACATCATCACCATCGAGGATCCGGTGGAGTTCGTCCATCGCCACCAGAAGAGCATCATCAACCAGCGGGAGGTGGGGGTGGATACCCGCAGCTTCCATGCGGCCCTGAAGAACACCCTGCGCCAGGCGCCGGACGTCATCCTCATCGGTGAAATCCGCGATCGGGAGACCATGGAGCATGCCCTCGCCTTCTCGGAGACCGGGCATCTGGCCATCTCCACCCTGCACGCCAACAACGCCAACCAGGCGCTGGATCGCATCATCAACTTCTTCCCGGAAGAGCGCAGACCCCAGCTGCTCAACGACCTTGGCAACAACCTCAAGGCCTTTGTCTCCCAGCGGCTGGTGAAGACCACGGACGGCGGGCGCCGGGCGGCGGTGGAGGTGATGCTCGGAACCCACACGGTGCGCGATCTCATCAAGCGCGGCGAGTTTGGCGGCCTCAAGGAGATCATGGAAAAATCCAGGGCCCTTGGCATGGTGACCTTCGACAGTACCCTGTTCGATCTGGTGGTCGAGGGGGTGATCGACGAGGAGGAGGCAGTGAAGAACGCGGACTCCCAGAACAACCTGCGCCTCAAGATCAAACTCTGGCGGGAGAAGGGCCAGATTGGCAACAGCGCGGCGGCGAGCGGCTGGAGCCTGGAGCCCACCAAGGACGAGGGTGACCTCTTCTAAGACCGGGCCCGGCGGCCACGAAAAAGGGAACCCTCGGGTTCCCTTTTGCATATGAGCAGGCGTCAGCCCTTCTGGACCAGCCCTATCTGGCCGGGCTCGCACCACTCGAACGTCACCTCTTCGTGCTTGCCGCAGCAGGAGCCGCCACACAGGCGGCTCTCCCGCTTGGCGACGCGCCCCTTGCGCATCCAGACTCCGAGCATGGCCTCTACCGCATCCTCGGAGGTGTGGAAGTGGCGGGCCAGCGCCCGCCGGCTCACCTTCTTGTGCAGGGCCAGATAGTCCCCCAGTTCACGCAGGATCACAGGATACCCCCCTCTCGGCGCACTCGCCCCTGACCATGAGCCCCTTCACAGGGTCACCACCTTGCGGGCGACGATGTCGCCGTGACGACGCCCCAGCCACCAGAGCAGCACCAGGGAGAGCAGATAGCTCAGGCTCCAGACCAGGCTCTGCGCCGGGTGGGCATCGAAGGTCGCCAGTTGATAGAAGAGGGTGGCGCACAGGAAGGCGACGTAGTTGCACCAGGCGGCGGTGAACAGGGCCCACTGGCGACCGGTCTCTCGTACCAGGGCCCCCATGGCGGCAGCGCAGGGCATGTAGAGCAGCACGAACAGCAGGTAGGCAAAGGCCCCGGCCACGCCGTCGAAGTGGGTCTGCATATTGCCGTAGGTGGAGGTATCCACCTCCTGGGCCTCGGCTGCCGCCTGCTTGTCCTCCAGATCCCCTACCTTGAGCCCCATGGGATCGGCGGGGTCGATGTCCGCCAGGTTGGCGGGAATGGTGGCCAGCGCCGCTTTCAGGCTGCCCAGCAGGGAGTATTCACTCTCCTCCTCATCACCGGCGCCGCCAGCGTAGAGGCTGTTGAGGGTAGCGACCACCGCCTCCTTGGCAAAGATGCCGGTGAGGATGCCCACCGTGGCCTGCCAGTTGTCGTCCCGCACGCCTATGGGATGCAGCACCGGGGTCATGGACTGGCTCAGCTTGCTCAGCACCGAGTTCTCCTGATCCTGGTTGCCGAAGCTGCCGTCGGTGCCGAGGGAGTTGAGCACGCTCAGCACCGCCACCATCAGGACGATGGTCTTGCCCGCGCCGAAGATGAAGCCCTTGAGTTTCTGCCAGGTGCGCAGCCCCACGTCCACCGGACGGGGCCACTCGTAATCGGGCATCTCCATCACCATGGAGTCGCTCTTGCCCGGCAGCAGGGTGCTGCGCAGGAAGAGGCCGGTGAGCACCGCCACCAGGATGCCGAACAGATAGAGACCGAACACCAGGTTCTGCCCCGACTCGGGGAAGAAGGCCACCGCGAACAGGGCGTAGACCGGCAGACGGGCACCGCAGGACATGAAGGGCGCCATGGCCGAGGTCATCAGCCGCTCGCGCTCCGACCCCAGGGTCCGGGTTGCCATCACCGCGGGCACGGTGCAGCCAAAGCCCATCAGCATGGGGACGAAGGCCTTGCCGGGCAGGCCGAGGCGACGCATCAGGGCATCCACCACGAAGGCGGCACGGGCCAGATAGCCGGAGCTCTCCAGCACCGCGAGGAAGAGAAAGAGACAGCCCACCACGGGGATGAAGGTCGCCACCGTCTGCAAACCGGCACCCACGCCGTCCGCGAGCACGGCTCCCAGCCAGTCGGGGGCATTCATCAGCCCCAGCAGGTGGTGCACCCCGTCCACGAAGAGGGCCCCCCCGAGGATGTCGAAGAAATCGATGAAGGCGCTACCCACCTTGATGGCGAACATGAACATCAGGTACATCACCAGCAGGAAGAAGGGGATGCCCACCCAGCGGTTGAGCAGCACCCTGTCCAGCCGTTCGCTCTGGGCGACGGTGAGCTTGTCCTGATGGCGGCACGCCTGCTGGCACCAGTGGTGGATATGGCCGTAGCGCAAATCAGCGAGTTGCAGGTCGATGTCCTGGACGTGGTGGGCGCGGCTCACCACGTTGTCGGCCGCCGCCTGCTGCCCCGCCGCCAGGGTCTCCTGCATGGCGATGTCTTCCTCCAGCAGGCGCAGGGCGCGGCCACGGCGATGCAGATGATGGGGGGCGAGCAGGGTCTCCAGCTCGGCGATGTCCCCCTCGAGGGGCTGACCGTAGTCGAGCACCAGGGCGGGCTGGGACTGACCGATAAACTGGTGGATCCCCTCTTTGAAAGCCGCCACCTGCTGGCGATTGTGGGCCGAGAGCGACACCACGGGGCACCCCAGCGCCTTGGCGAGCAAGGCCTCGTCGATGGTGATGCGCCGCTTTTGCAGCAGATCCATCTTGTTGAGCACCACCACCATGGGCAGCCCCAGCTCCCGCAGTTGCAGGGTGAGGTAGAGGGAGCGCTCCAGGTTGGCGGCATCGATGACGTTGAGCAGCAGATCCGGCTGCTGGCGCTGGACGAAGCGACTGGCGATCTGCTCGTCCAGGCTCGCCTCCTGGTTGGCCAGGGCATAGATGCCGGGCAGGTCCACCAGGGTGTATTCCTGCCCGCGGGCAGCAAAGGCCCCCATCTTCTTGTCGACGGTGACCCCGCTCCAGTTCCCCACCTGCTGGCGGGAGCCGGTCAGGGCGTTGAACAGGGAGGTCTTGCCGCTATTGGGATTGCCCACTGTGACCAGGTTGTAGCTCATACCGGCTCCACCTCGATTTGCTGGGCCAGACTCCGCTGCATGGAGAGGCAGATGCCCTGGCACTGGATCTGGAGCGGGTCCCCCAGGGGGGCGGCCCGCAGATAGAGGATCTCGGTCTGGGGCAGCAGCCCCATCACCATCAGCTTGCGCCGCAAGGCGCGGCCAAGGTGGTTCATGTGCGTGATGCGAGCGCTCTGTCCCGGCGACAGCTCTGTGAGTACCATGACGGGCTCCTGAAGTTAAACAAGAATAATTCGCTTTTAATGGGGGGATTATAAGCTGTGCCCTCAACATTTATTTGCGTAAAATCAAACTCCGCTTAGCTAACCGACAAAGTATTGCCATGAGTCACGACAACAACAGCCGCCTGGTCTACAGCACGGACGGCGGCATGATCAAGGAATCCGCCCCTACCCAGCACGCCTCCCCCTTCCCCGCCGACGGGGTCGTGCGCATCCGCCGCGAGACCAAGGGACGCAAGGGGGCCGGGGTCATCAGCATCCACGGCGTTCCCGCCGACCAGCAGAAGGCCCTCGCCACCCTGCTCAAGAAGAAGTGCGGTACCGGCGGCGGTCTCAAGGAGGGGATCATCGAGATCCAGGGGGACAAACGGGACCTTATCAAGGCCGAACTGGAGAAGGCCGGCTTTCAGGTCAAGCTGGTGGGGGGATAATTCCCCATCCCGCGCCTTGCCTCACCGGGGGTTTTTCCCTAGAATGCCCGCTCCCATCGAGGGGGAGTAGTCTCGCCACGGACCCGTTTCGTGCGCGATCCTGATCAACATACTTGGTGCCAACTCACCATGGTCAGGGTGATCCGGGCAATGCCGGATTTGACAAGACCTTTGACGGGCCAGTGCCAAAACCGGGGACGGATGGTGCAAGCTTGTCTCTGGTTTATAACAATTCCGTCCCCCGGTCATTTTTATGGAAGCCTTGTTAACCTCAACCATCAGCGTTGCCATCGCCGAGATCGGCGACAAGACACAGCTGCTGGCCCTGTTGCTCATCTGTCGTTTTCGCAAACCCTGGCCCATCATCGCCGGCATGCTGGCTGCCACCCTGCTCAACCACGCAGGGGCCGCCTGGATAGGGGAATTCATCAGTCGCTGGATGGATCCCAAGGTGATGACCTGGCTGGTCGCTGGCGCCTTCATCGCCATGGCCGCCTGGATCCTGGTGCCGGACAAGATGGACGATGAAGAGAGTTCCCTGGACAAGTACGGCCCCTTCATGGCCACCTTCGTGCTCTTCTTCATCGCCGAGATCGGTGACAAGACCCAGATAGCCACCGTGCTGCTGGCAGCCAAGTACGACTCCCTGATCCAGGTGATCACCGGTACCACCCTCGGCATGATGCTGGCCAACGTGCCCGTGGTGCTGCTCGGCAAGCTCGGGGCCGACAAGCTCCCCCTCAAGGGGATCCGCATTGCCTGCGCCATCCTCTTTGCGGGGCTTGGCATCTCCACCCTGATCTTCGCCTGACCTCCATAGAAGCCGGCGGGGGATCAGCGTGAGCACTGATCGCCACCGCCGCCCCGGACGTCCTTCAGGCCCCCTCCTCACGGCGGGGGCCTTTTTAGTGCAAAGACATGGCCCCGTGCCGCGACCTGTGTCGCAGCGCCAACGGCGCCCCTGCCCCGAGACGCGGCGCCGTGCCATAATGCCTTATCTTTGGTTCATCGCGGCTTTCCGGGGAAGGCCGCCTTGATTTTCAGAAAAAAGTATTCTGAGTCCCTAAATCCATATG
>NZ_JAPDBZ010000140.1:0-10533 GCF_027705505.1 Aeromonas sp. QDB56 | reverse complement strand
CCAGGGCGGTGAAGATATCAAAGACCCGTTTTCCGGTAAATCGCAATGCGGCTCCGCTTAAGTGAACAGCATTGCGCCGGCTGGCGGGCTTTTTCATCATCTGACGGGCCTGGGTGTTGCTATCGGCCCTTGCGCTCCGGCCACCAGGGTGAAGCCCCGATGGCCGGTCTCAGCCCTTGAGCTCCAGCACGGTGGTGAAGCCTCCGAAGATCATGCGGGCGCCGTCAAACGGCATGGTCTGGTGCAGGGGATTGGCGGGGTCCATCCTGGGGTCCTGCATCATCTTGCCCATGGCGTCGTCCCGCACCGCCTTGCTCGGCCACTCCACCCAGGAGAAGACCACGGTTTCATCCTCCCTGGCCGCCACCGCCCGATAAAAGTCGGTCTGCTTGCCGTGGGGCACGTCGTCCCCCCAGCACTCCAGCACCCGGGTGGCGCCGTATTCGAGGAAGATGGGGTCAAACTGCCCCGCATGATCGATCAGGGCCTGCTTGTTGGCCGTCGGCACGGCGAGCACGAATCCGTCCACGTATGACATCAGAGGTTCCTCCAGTGAGTGAGGATCTCAGCATAGCAGCCGCCCATCAGCCCGCGCTCTGCGCCGCCCCGCGCAGCCAGCCATCACAACGAGACCAGCCGCTCCAGATCGCTGCGGGTCAGGCGCTTGCTGTCCACCTTCACGTAGAGGGAGTGTTCCTCGCGCACCAGCAGCACGTCGCTTACCCCCTCGCAGGCGCGGATCCGCTGCTCCAGGGCCGGGGTGGCCTCGACCCCTTCCGGCAGCACGATGCGCAGGCTGCTCACATAGGGGGGCTCGGCCATGGTGAGGCTCACCCCGAGCCAGGCGAGGGCCAGGGCGGCGCAACCGCCAAACACCAGGGGGCCGCCCCCCAGGCTGTAGAGCAGGCCGCCGAGACTGCCGCCGATGGCGACCCCGAGGAACTGACTGGTGGAGTAGACCCCCATGGCGGTGCCCTTGTAGCCCGGCGGAGACTCCTTGCTGATAAGAGACGGCAGCAGCGCCTCCATCACGTTGAAGCCGATGAAGAAGAGCTGCAACCCGGCGAGCAGGCCCCACAGCTGCTGGCCGCTCTGCCAGAACACCAGCTCGGCGGCCAGCATCACCACCACGCACCCGATGAAGACCCGCTTCATCTGGCGGTGCTTCTCGGCATAGATGATGAAGGGCACCACGCTCACGAAGGCGATCAGCATGGTGACCAGATAGGCCTGCCACTGGCTGTCACGGGGCAGGCCCGCACGTTCCAGCAGGGGCGGCAGGGCCACGAAGCTCGACATCAGCAGGGTGTGGACGCAGAGGATGCCGAGGTTGAGTTTGAGCAGGCGAGGGTTGGTGAGCACGGTACGAAAGCTGCCTCGCACCATGGCGGACTCGCGATTTTGCAGGTGTGCCGCCGGGGTCGGCACCACCCAGAGCACCATGGCGATGGCGGCCAGGGCCAGCAGGGCGATGAGCCAGAAGAGGCCGGACAAGCCCAGGGCATGGGTGATGAGGGGGCCGGTCACCATGGCGATGGCGAAGGTGATGCCAAAGCTCACCCCGATGAAGGCCATCGCCTTGGTGCGATTCTGCTCCCGGGTGAGATCCGACAGGAGCGCCATGACGGCGGCGGAGATGGCGCCGCTCCCTTGCAGGGCACGGCCGACGATGACCCCCCAGATGGCGTCGCTCAGGGCGGCGATGACGCTGCCAAGGGCAAACATCAGCAGGCCGCCGACGATGAGGGGCTTGCGCCCCACCTTGTCGGAGAGCAGGCCGAAGGGGATCTGGAACAGGGCCTGGGTCATGCCGTAGATGCCGATGGCAAGCCCGATGAGCGCCTCGGAGGCGCCCGCCAGGGACATGCCGTAGGTGGTCAGCACCGGCAGCACCATAAACATGCCGAGCATGCGCAGCGAAAAGACGGAGCCGAGCGCCCAGGTCGCGCGTCGCTCGCCCCTCGTCATGGTGAAATCATTCATGAGGGCCTCGATGAGTCAAAAAGAAGAGAGAAAGAAAGGGGTGACAGGCGCCCGGCCGCCCCGAAAAATCGGCGATGCCCCTCGCAGGGCGGCGCCCATAATAGCAGAGCCGGGAAGATTCCCGGCTCTGGATTTCATGCATTTCAGGGGTGCAGTTCACACTATCAGGGCAGCATGCTCACCAGCACCGGCGCTGCGTCCGGCTGGAAGTCCACCGACATCATCACGCTCAGGCAAGTAATGGTGACGATGGAGAACATGAACAGCTTGCGCGCCCAGAGGGAGTCGTCCACCGCCGCTTTGTAGCCCGACAGCGCCATCCCCAGCCACCAGACGCTCACCGCGGTGGCCACCACCAGATACTTGTACCCGGCGTAGCCGCCGAGGAACAGCATCAGGGTCGGCACCATGAACGCCAGGATGTAGAGGGTGATGTGGAGCTTGGCCACCGGGATCCCCTTCACCACCGGCAGCACCGGGATGTTGGCAGCCTGGTAGTCCTTGAAGCGGAAGATGGCGATCGCATAGGAGTGCGGCATCTGCCACAGGCTGAAGATCGCCAGCAGGATCAGTGCCCCCGAGTCGAACTGCCCGCTCACCGCGCAGTAGCCGATGACCGGCGGCGCGGCGCCGGAGAGGCTGCCGACCAGGGTGCCATAGACCGAGTGGCGCTTCATGTAGAGGCTGTAGACCCCCACATAAACCAGGAAGCCCAGCACCGCCAGCAAGGCGGCCAACGGATTGGCCGCAAAGTAGAGCAGTGCAATGCCCGCAACGCCCAGCGCCGTCGCATACCAGAGGGAGACACCGGGGGCGATGAGCCCCCGCACCAGGGCACGGTTCTTGGTGCGCTCCATGATGCAGTCGATGTCCCGGTCGATGTAGTTGTTGAACACGCAACCGGAGGCCACCACCAGTGACACCCCCACCATGGTCAGGATGAACAGGGGCACATCCAGGCTCCCCTTCGAGGCCAGCAGGAATCCCCCGATAACCGAGATGAGGTTGCCGAAGATGATGCCCGGCTTGGTCACTTGCAGGTATTGCTTCATCATCATCAACCCGCTCAGTGAACCATCATGTTGATGTTGAGGTTGTACATGATCCACAGGGAACCCACGACCACGATGGCGATGATGAGCACGGTAAAGACCAGTGCCACCAGGTTCCAGCGCTCCTCGGAGGAGGTGTTCATGTGCAGGAAGTAGACCAGGTGTACGAAGATCTGCACCACCGCCATGGCCACCACGGTGCCGAGCACCACGGCGTGGGAGGCGGAGCCGTCCATCACCATCCAGAACGGCACGGCGGTCAGGATGAGTGACAGCACGAAGCCGATCATGTAGGACTTGACGCTGCCGTGGCTGGCGCCGTGATTGTCAACGGAATGACTCATTTACATGACCCCCATCAGATAGACCACGGTGAAGACGCAGATCCATACCACGTCGAGGAAGTGCCAGAACAGGCTCAGGCACATCAGGCGAGTGCGGTTGCGCTCGGTCAGCCCCTTCTTGGTGATCGACACCATCATCACGATGATCCAGAGCAGGCCGCTGGTCACGTGGATACCGTGGGTCCCCACCAGGGTGAAGAAGGCAGAGAGGAAGCCGCTGCGATCCGGGCCCGCCTCGTGCACGATCAGGTGATGGAATTCGTAGATTTCCATCGCGATGAAGCCGGCCCCCAGCAGGAAGGTGACGAACAGCCAGGTGTTGACCGCCGCGACCTTGTTCTTGTTCATGGCCAGCATGCCGAACCCGAAGGTGATGGAGCTCAGCAGCAGCAGCATGGTTTCGGCGAACACGAACGGCAGTTCGAAGATGTCCTTGCCGGTGGGGCCGCCGGCAGTGCCGTTGACCAGGACCGCATAGGTCGCGAACAGGGTCGCGAACAGGATGCAGTCACTCATCAGGTAGATCCAGAAACCGAATACCTTGGTGGCACCGGCATCGTGGTGCCCATCCTCATGAGCACCGTGAGAGTGATGTAGTACGTCAGTCGCCATGGAATTAAGCCACCTTGTTGATGTTGTCGAAATGCTGACCTTCGATGCGCTCGATCTCGTCAACCTGTACGTAGTAGTCCACATCGTCGTTGAAGCTGTGGATGATCCAGGTGGCGATCATGCCGATGAAGCCGGCGATGGCCATCCACCAGATGTGCCAGATCATGGCAAAGCCGAACACCACGCTGAAGGCGGCGATGATGACACCGGCACCGGAGTTCTTCGGCATGTGGATGGGGGCATACTGGGCAGGCTTCTTGTAAGCGCTGCCGTCAGCCTTGGCTTCCCAGAAGGCGTCCAGACCGGTGACCTTCGGCTCGATGGCGAAGTTGTAGAACGGCGGCGGAGAGGACGTCGCCCACTCCAGGGTACGGCCACCCCAGGGATCGCCGGTCAGGTCGCGGTTCTTCTCGCGGTCGCGGATGCTGACCACGATCTGGATGACCTGGCACAGCACGCCCAGGGCAATCAGACCGGCACCGCAGGCGGCGACCACCAGCCAGCCGTGGAACTCGGGATCGATGTTCTGGCTGACACGACGGGTCATGCCCATGAAGCCCAGCACGTAGAGCGGCATGAAGGCCACGAAGAAGCCGGTGATCCAGCACCAGAAGGCACGCTTGCCCCAGACGTCATCCAGCTTGAAGCCGAACGCTTTCGGGAACCAGTAGGTGATACCGGCGAAGCAGCCGAACACCACGCCGCCGATGATGACGTTGTGGAAGTGGGCGATGAGGAACAGGCTGTTGTGCAGCACGAAGTTGGCGGCCGGCACGGAGAGCAGTACCCCGGTCATGCCACCCACGGTGAAGGTGATGATGAAGCCGACGGTCCACAGCATGGGCGAGGTGAACTCGATGCGACCGCGGTACATGGTGAACAGCCAGTTGAAGATCTTCACTCCGGTCGGGATGGAGATGATCATGGTGGTGATGCCGAAGAAGGCATTCACGTTGGCGCCGGACCCCATGGTGAAGAAGTGGTGCAGCCAGACGATGAACGACAGCACGGTGATTGCCACGGTCGCCCACACCAGGGAGGTGTAACCGAACAGCTTCTTCTTGCAGAAGGTCGCTACCACTTCGGAGAAGATCCCGAACACCGGCAGCACCAGGATGTACACCTCGGGGTGACCCCAGGCCCAGATCAGGTTGATGTACATCATCATGTTGCCACCCATGTCATTGGTAAAGAAATGGGTACCCAGGTAGCGGTCTGCGGTGAGCAGGGCGATGGTGACGGTCAGGATCGGGAAGGAGGCGATGATCAGGATGTTGGCACACAGGGCGGTCCAGGTGAAGACCGGCAGGCGCATCATGGTCATGCCAGGGGCACGCATGCGGATGATGGTGGCGAAGAAGTTCACGCCGGTCAGCAGGGTCCCCAGACCCGAAATCTGCAGACTCCATATCCAGTAATCGACCCCGACCCCGGGACTGAACTCCAGCCCCGATAAGGGCGGATAGGCCAGCCAGCCGGTCTGGGCGAATTCACCGACCCCGAGGGAGACGTTGATCAGCACCACGGCCGCGGCGGTGAACCAGAAGCTCAGGTTGTTCAGGAAGGGGAAGGCCACGTCACGGGCACCGATTTGCAGCGGCACCACGATGTTCATCAGACCGATCACCAGCGGCATGGCCACGAAGAAGATCATGATGACGCCGTGGGCGGTGAAAATCTGGTCGTAGTGATGGGCGTTCAGGTAGCCTTCGCCACCCCCGGAGGCGATGACCTGCTGGCCACGCATCAGCACGGCGTCGGCAAAGCCACGCAGCAGCATGACCATGCCCAGAATGAGATACATGATACCGAGGCGTTTGTGGTCGACCGAGGTCAGCCACTCTTTCCACAGGTATTGCCACTTGCCGTAGTAAGTGATGAGACCGGCGATGGCCAGGCCCCCCAGAATGATACCGGCTATCGTGACCATGATGATGGGTTCATGGTACGGAATAGCCTCGAGTGTCAATTTTCCAAACATCGATTATTCCTCGGATCCTGCTTTCACACTCTTGTCGGCCGACATGGCCATGTGTCCGGCATGGGCGTCATGGTTCATGGCCTGGTTCTCCATGGCGTCCTCTTGCGAGGCCTCATGGTTCATCCCTTCGTGGTCCATGGCACCCGCTTTCGGGGCGGCGTCATGGTTCATGGCCTCGTGGTTCATGCCCTCGTGATCCGCGGAGCCCGCAGCCGGGGTGGCGTGACCACCATGGGACATGCCGCCCATGAACTTGTTGATGATGTTGACGAACAGCTTGGGATCGGCGCTGGCGAAGTACTCCACCGGGTGGTTTTCGCTCTTCTTGGCCAGGGCATTGAACTCATCCATGGTGCTCAGGGCCTTGGAAGAGGCCTTCACCTTGGCTACCCAGGCGTCGAAACCGGCTTGGTCCTGGGTCGCGATGACCTTGAACTTCATGCCGGAGAAACCGGCACCGCTGTAACCGCCGGAGATGCCCTTGTACTCGCCCGCTTCGTTGGCAATCAGGTGCAGCTTGGTCTGCATGCCGGCCATGGCGTAGATCTGGCCGCCCAGTTGCGGGATGAAGAAAGAGTTCATCACGGTGTCGGAGGTCACCCGGAAGTTGACCGGGGTGTTGACCGGGAAGGCCAGCTCGTTGACCGACGCAATGCCCAGCTCCGGATAGACGAACAACCACTTCCAGTCCAGGGAAATGACATCCACCTGAACCGGTTTGACGTCCGATTCTAGCGGCTTGTAGGGGTCGAGGGAGTGGGAAGTTTTCCAGGTGATCACCGCCAGGATGACGATGATGATGACGGGTACAGTCCAGACGACTGCCTCAATCTTGTTGGAGTGGGCCCAGTCCGGCGCATAGGTGGCACTTGTGTTGGACGCCCGGTATTTGTAGGCGAACGCCACCGCCATGACAATCACGGGCACCACCACGATCAGCATCAAGCCGAGTGCGGTGAGTATCAGTGACTTCTGCTCCACACCGACCTGCCCCTTGGGGCTCATCAGTGCCATGTCGCAGCCACTCAGCAAGCTGGCGGTCGCGAGCAGCAGCAAAGCGCCCAAGCCCCTCTTCACATCAAAGATGTCTCATGCAATGTCCTCATCTTTTGAAGGCTTATTGGTATAAAAAAATGCAGCATTTTATTGCATCAGACCAGCATGTGAACAACATGAAAAATTAATCCCAAAAATGTTCAAAAGGTGATGGAAAGCGGTATCAGATGTTAATCCCTTGACAATGACCAATTTATTCAAGTTACACCGCGGCAATTCATCTTCCGTTAATCTTTCGCGCCACCAAAAGTGACCACCAATTAACCAAAAAGATCCATCTGGTCTGTTTTTAACCCGCCATTGCGATCAAAAAAGAGCCATACAGCCCCTTTTCGACTCACAGGTCATTTCTCCACACCTTGATCTGGATGGGTATTTTTCGGGGAAGATTAAAAAAATAATTAATCAAACGAATGTGTGATTAACTTCCCGTCCCCCGACAACGGTCGCAACCCCTGGCGCCAGAAGGCACACTTCGTAACAAAACGGGCCCTTGTGCGGGTCCGTTGACAATCGTTTTCTCTCCCTCACTCGGAGTCGGAGTCAGGAGTGATCGTGTTCCATCCGGGTCGCCACGGCGATCCGGTTCCAGGCGTTGATGGTGACCACCTGCATCAGACACTGGGCTAGCAGGGTTTCCCCCAGTTGGGCCAGCGCCGCCTAATAGGTCTGCACCGTGAGCCCCTTGTCGGCGATCAGGGTCACCTCGTCGGTCAGGGCCAGCACCGCCCGCTCCCGGGCGTCGAACAGCGGCGACTCCTGCCAGGCGGCCAGCGCCAGCAGACGCTGGGCGCTCTCCCCGTGCTTCATCGCCACGTCGGAGTGCATCTCGATGCAGTAGGCGCAGCCGTTGATCATGGACCCCGGATGGGGCGGTGAGCTGATTGTTCACTTTTTCATTTTTGATTAGAATATCGTCATAACCTGCAACAGTTTTGCGTTTATCGCAAAGGTTAATCCATGCTGGATCGCATCCGCATCCTGGCCCAGGTGGTGGAATCGGGCAGTTTCTCCCGTGCCGCCCGCGCCCTCAACCAGGCCCCCTCCTCCGTGACCCGTGCCATCGACGCCCTGGAGCAGCAGCTCGGGATCCCGCTCTTCAAGCGCAGCACCCGCCAACTGGTGCTGACCGAGCAGGGCGCCTATTTTCTCGCCCGCTCCCTGCCCCTGCTGGAGGAGGCGGATCAGCTGGTGCAATCCCTGCAACCCCTCTCGGTGGCGCCAGAGGGGCCGCTGCGGGTCTCGGTGTTCGAGAGCTTCGGCGCGTCCTGGCTCTCTCCCCGCCTGCCCGACTTCCTCGCCCGCTACCCCGGGGTGCGCCTGGAGGCTGCGCTGGACAACCGCATGGTGGATCTCGATGCCGAGAACGTGGACGTGGCGGTGCGCATCGGCAAGCCCGCCGACAGCAGCCTGCACACTCGTCATCTGCTCACCAACCGCTCGCTGCTGGTCACCTCCCCCGCCTATCTGGCCCGCCATGGCGAACCCGCCCATCCCGCCGAGCTGGCCCACCACAACTGCCTCATTCGCGGCCATGGGCGCCAACGCCAGCACTGGTACTTCCAGCAGGGCACGGAGCGCGAGAAGGTGGCGGTGCAGGGCAACCTCGCCTCGGTCGGGGGCACGCCCCTGCTCTGCGCCGCCCTCGCGGGGTCCGGCGTGCTGCTGCTGTCGAGTTGGATGGTGCAGCAAGGCATCGACGAGGGCACCCTGCTGCCGCTGCTGCCAGAGTGGCTCGCCTCCCCCTACGAGGATCGCCAGGACGAGATCCACGCGGTGTTTCGTGGCGGCCGCTTCCTCAAACCCCAGACCCGCGCCTTCATCGACTTTCTGGTCGAGGCGATCAGGCCCCTGCAAGGGCCGCGCTGACCGCAACAGAGCCTCCTGGCGAAACGCTGAAAACGCAGACGCCGGGCACAGGGCCCGGCGTCTGGAAATGAGGGTCGCCACGGCGACCGCTCAGCGTGATTTTCGCCCGTCAGGGCTTGGGGAGAGCCCCCGGTAATCCCCGTAGGGGAAGATGTTGCGCAGGCGCTGGGCCACGGGCTCGGGGATGGAGCGGGAGAAGACCAGCCTCACCCCGTTGCCGTCCCGCAGGCCCAGGATGCGTCCGCGCACCGGCTCATGGTGCAGGATCTGGGTCGCCTGGGTCACAAAGCGCGGCGGCACCGAGCCCCGCTTCACCACCACCTTGCCCGGCGCGAGCCGGACCTCGAAAAGGGCGCCGCGCCCCAGCGTCATCAACCACCCGATCAGGGCTATCGCCACCAACAGAGACAACCAGGCCATTGCGTCTTCCTCCCGTCAACCCGATATTCGCCAGTATAACCGGGGGCGCCTCACCATGACCCGGCCGCCATCACGCTTTCACTCACTGCCGGGCCTTATCGGCGCCCCTTGCCCCAGGCCACCAGGGTATCCCGATAGAGGGCGAGCAAGGCCTGATCCCGCACCGCGACCCCGACCTGCTGGGCCGGGCAGTCGGCCCACTCGTCATGGGGATGGCGGGTGTCGTCAAATTTTTGCAGGGTATGGCCGATGGCGGGCCCCTCGGTGATGACCCGCACCGGCCCCTTGCGCAGGGTGAACAGCGCAGGATCGATCACATAGGCGATGGCGGAGGGATCGTGCACATGGCACCCCGCCATGCCGATGCGCTCGGAATAGAAGCGCAGGTAGAAGCGGCTGACATCCCACAGGAAGCGGCCCGGCTCCCCCGCATCGTCCCGCAGGGCATCCAGATAGTCGGCGGTGAAGATGCTCTGCTGGGTGACGTCGAGCCCGATGATCACCAGGGGCCAGGGGGCGGTGAAGACCCGGTCCGCCGCATCGGGATCGTCGTGGATATTGGCCTCGGCATAGGGGGTCACGTTGCCGCGATGGCCGTTGACGCCAAAGGCACCGCCCATCACGACCACTTCTTTCACCAGGGCGGCTACTTCGGGGGCCGCCTCGAGCGCCAGCGCCAGGTTGGTGAGGGGACCGATGGTCACCAGGGTGATCTCGCCGGGATGGGCCTTCACCGTCTCGACGATGTATTGCCAGGCCGGGCGGGGATCCGGGATGAGGGTCACCTCCCCCGCCTGGACGTCGCCAAAGCCGCTCGGGCCGTGCACCACCGTCGTCGGCCCCACGGGCTCGCGCAGCAGCGGCGCGGCGGCGCCCCGGGCCACGTCCGCCTTCATGCCATATTTTTGCTTGAGCCAGAGGGCGTTGCGGGTGCCATTTTCGATGGTGGCATTGCCAAACACCGTGGTGATGGCGAGCAATTCGATGGCAGGGTGCGCCTCGGCAAACAGAATGGCCATGGCATCGTCGATGCCGGGATCGGTATCCAGAATGATCTTGTGGGTCTTGACATCCTCCCCCACCTTAGCGCTTCGCGTCACAGGAGGGGGATTCCCATTACTGGGTGATAGCTGCTCGCACAGTACCGGGTTCCTGCTTCATCGGGCGGCCTGATTGCACCACGCCTCCACAGGCTAAAACGGCGTGTCCCGCCGCT
>NZ_JAPDBZ010000139.1:0-10650 GCF_027705505.1 Aeromonas sp. QDB56 | reverse complement strand
TCATGCCTCCCTCATTTTTTAGCCCTGATACTACGTGGACTGGAACTCAAATTCTCTTAAGTGAACAGCATTGCCCGCATGGCGGGGCATTTTTGATAGTAAAAATCGCGATCAGGCGGAGGTATCGAGGGGCTCGAAGCCCTTGACGAGATCGTCGATGGCCTTCATCTGCTTGAGGAAGCCTTCCAGCTTCTCCAGCGGCAGAGCGCTCGGGCCGTCGCAGCGGGCAATTTTCGGATCCGGGTGGGATTCGATAAAGAGACCGGCCAGGCCCACCGCCATGCCGGCACGGGCCAGCTCGGTCACCTGCTCGCGGCGACCGCCGGAGGCCGCTCCCAGGGGATCACGGCACTGCAGGGAGTGGGTGACGTCAAAGATGACCGGATAGCCGCCGGTACTCTTCTTCATGACGCTCAGGCCCAGCATGTCCACCACCAGGTTGTCATAGCCGAAGTTGGCACCGCGCTCGCAGAGGATCAGGCGATCGTTGCCACACTCCTCGAACTTGTCGGTGATGTTCTTCATCTGGCTTGGGCTCAGGAATTGCGGCTTCTTGATGTTGATGACGTTGCCGGTGCGGGCCATGGCCTCCACCAGATCGGTCTGGCGCGCCAGGAAGGCGGGCAGCTGGATGACGTCGACCACCTCGGCGACCGGTTTGGCCTGATGGGGCTCATGCAGATCGGAGATCACCGGCATGCCGAAGGTCGCTTTCAGCTCCTGGAAGATCTTCATCCCCTCTTCCAGACCCGGGCCGCGATAGGAGTGGATGGAGGAGCGGTTGGCCTTGTCCCAGCTCGCCTTGAACACGAACGGGATGCCGAGCTTGCTGGTCACTTCCACGTACTTCTCGCACACCGCCATCGCCATGTCGCGGGATTCCAGCACGTTCATGCCGCCGAACAGCACGAAAGGTTTGTCGTTGGCGACGTCGATCTGGTTGACCTTGATATTCTTCTGTTCCATCTCAGGGATCCTTAATGGAGGGGCTTGGGACTGAGATCCAGGGTGGCCAGCTGGGTTTTCAGCACGTCGGCCACGGGATCATCAGGGCATTGTTCAATAAAGTATTCGAAATCGTCGGCGGCAAAGCGCGGGCAATCGAGTTGCTCATAGATGAAGCCCCGATCCCGCGTCTCCAGCGGATCGCCGGGCTTCATGCGCAGCAGCAGCTCGCTGCAGCGCAACGCCTCCGTCATGCGCTCCTCGCGCAGCAGGGCGCCCTTGCTGACATTGAGCAAGCGCTCGATGATCTCCCACTGCCCCGATGGCTGCAGATGATCATCGCTCAGACTCGCCAGGTTGCCGAGGGCACCGCGCAGCAGCAGTTCGATGCGGTGCCGGCTCAGTTCATCACCGTTGAAGGGGTCCACATAGACCTCCCCGTCCAGACCGGCAAAACTCAGGAGGAAATGGCCGGGGAAGCAGATCCCCTCCACATCCAGCCCTATCTTGCGACCCAGCTGGATGAGGAGGATGCCAAGGCTCACCGGGATCCCCTTGCGCCTTGCCAGCACCTGGTCCAGATCGCAGTTGGCGGACGAGAAGTAATCCTGCCAGTCGCCACGAAAGCCCAGGGTCTGGTAGAAACCCTGCAACAGCTGACGGCGCACCTCGTCGCAGTCTCCCTCGGCAATCGTCTCGTCCAGCCAGGCATCGAGGCGGGCAAGCTCGGCCTCTCCCGTGCCGCCATGGCCCCGGATCTCGTCGCTCACCGACAGCGCCAGCTCGGCCAGATCGTGAGCCTCGAAGTCGGTCCACTCATCCACACGTATCATCGTCATCCTTCCTAGCCGAACAGGCTGGCCTGCTTTTGCACCGCAAGCTTGGCGATAAAGAAGATCCACCCCAGTGCGCCCAGGAAGGCAAACCAGCGGATGCCGTTGCTGCGGGCCAGACGCAGCGCCATCATGGCCAGAAACGCCACCACCAGGATGGATGTCAGCTTCTCGGCCAGCCAGGGGATGGCGTTGTTGAGGGGGTTGAGACCCAGCACCATGCAGAGCAGCGCACCGGAGAGCACCACCAGGCCGTTGAGCCAGCCGCTGATCTTGAGGGTGCGGGCTCCCCCTGCTAGCGCGGAGCCGGTCTGCAACCAGTAAAAGCGCAGGATAAACATCAGCACGGCCCCGGCAATCAGGGTGAGGTGCAGATGCTTGAGAACAACATACATAAGATTTCCTTGAACAGGGGCAGACCGGGCCGCCCGTCATATCACTGAGCCAGGCGCCCCAGGGTCACCCGCTCGTTATCGCCGTAATCGCGCACGGTTTCCACCTGGACGTAGCCTTGTTGCAGCAGGAGTTGACGCACCGCCTCCCCCTGATCCCAGCCGTGTTCCAGCAACAGCCAGCCACCTGGCACCAGATGGGCGGGCGCCTGGGTGACGATGAGGCGGATATCCGCCAGCCCCTGCTCCTCCGCCACCAGGGCGGAGCGCGGCTCGAAGCGCACGTCCCCCTCGTGAAGATGGGGGTCCGTCCCGTCGATGTAAGGCGGGTTGGAGACGATCATCGCAAAGCGCGGTGCATCCGAGAGCGGCGCAAACCAGCTGCCGTCGCGCACCTCGATGGGCAACCCCAGGGCGGCGCTGTTGGTGCGGGCCAACGCGGCCGCGGCCGGCATCCTGTCCACCGCCCATACATCGGCATCCGGTCGCTCAGACTTGAGTGCAAGGGCGATGGCACCGGTGCCCGTGCCCAGATCCAGCAGGGCGCAGGGGCCGCCCGGCAGGCGGGCCAGCGCCTGTTCCACCAGCACCTCGGTATCGGGGCGCGGGATCAGGGTGGCCGGGCTCACTTTCAGCGGCAGCGACCAGAACTCCCGCTCGCCGATGAGGTGGGCAATGGGCTCACCATTGAGGCGACGGGCAAGCCAGCCCGCCAGGGTCGCCTGCTGGGCGGCATCGAGCTCGTGCTCCGGCCAGGTCATCAGATAGCTGCGCCGGCAATCCAGCAGATGACAGAGCAGGGCATCGGCGTCGGCACGGGGGGATTCCCCGGAGGCCAGGGTCGCCATGATATGGGCGCGGGCCTGCTGGATCTGCATCAGTTGCTCTCGGCCAGGGAGGCGAGCTGATCCGCCTGATACTCCTGCACCAGGGGGGTGATCACGCAGTCCAGATCCCCTTCCAGGATTTCGCCCAGACGATAGAGGGTGAGGTTGATCCGGTGCTCGGAGAGACGCCCCTGGGGATAGTTGTAGGTGCGGATGCGCTCGGAGCGATCCCCGGAGCCCACCAGGTTGCGGCGGGTACTCTGCTCGGCGGCGCGGTGGCGTTCGTCCTCGGCCGCCTGCAGGCGAGCGGAGAGCACCGACATCGCCTTGGCGCGGTTCTTGTGCTGGGAGCGCTCGTCCTGGCACTCCACCACCAGCCCGGTGGGCAGGTGGGTGATGCGGATGGCGGAGTCGGTCTTGTTGACGTGCTGGCCGCCGGCACCGGAAGCGCGGAAGGTGTCGATCTTCAGCTCGGAGGGGTTGATCTCCACCTGCTCGGCTTCCGGCACTTCCGGCAGCACGGCCACGGTACAGGCGGAGGTGTGCACCCGGCCCTGGGATTCGGTCTCGGGGACTCGCTGCACCCGGTGGCCGCCGGACTCGAACTTGAGGCGGCCGTAGACGTGCTCGCCGTCCACCTTGGCGATCACCTCCTTGTAGCCGCCGTGTTCGCCGTCATTGCAGCTGACGATGGAGACACGCCACCCCTGACGCTCGGCGTAGCGGGAGTACATGCGGAACAGATCCCCCGCGAAAATGGCCGCCTCGTCGCCACCGGCACCGGCGCGGATCTCCAGATAGCAGTTGTTGTCATCCTTGGGGTCGCGCGGCAACAGCATCACCTGAAGCGCCTGCTCCTGCTCCTCGAAGGTCGCCTTGGCGAGCGGCAGTTCCTCCTGCGCCATCTCCCGCAGCTCGGCATCCTCTTCCTCCAGCATCAGCCGGGTGGTGTCGAGGTTCTCTTCGGCCTGGCGGAAACGCTGGAAGGCGTGAACGATATCTTCCAGCTGGGCATACTCCCGGGTCAGGGCGCGGTATCTGTCCTGATCCGAGGCGACCCCGGGCTCCCCGAGCAAGGCCTGTACTTCTTCATGGCGCTCGATGAGGCCTTCCAGCTTTCTGATCAATGAGGGGTTCATGACTCTTGGATTCTCGATGGAGGACGGGACGGCAAAGGGCCGTCCCAACACTATGATTCTTGTGACAATCCCAGCACCTGACGCAGTTGGGCCAGCTTGTGGCTGTCCCCCTGGGCGGCGGCCTGGCGCAGGGCCTGGGTCGGTGCGTGGATCAGCTTGTTGGTGAGGCGATGGGCCATGGCCTTGAGCGCCTGCTCGGCATTTTCACCCTGTTGCAGGGCCAGCAGGGCCCGCTGCAACTCTTCGTCGGCGACCTGCTGTGACTGATGGCGATAATCGCGAATGAGATCCACCGAGTGCTGGCTGCGATACCAGCCCATGAACTCGTCGCGCTCTTCCTGCACGATGAGTTCCGCCTCGGCGGCCGCCCGCTTGCGGGTCTCTAGGTTCTGCTCGATGATGCCCTGCAGATCGTCCACCGTGTAGAGATAGGCATCGGAAAGCTCGTCCACCTCGGCTTCGATGTCGCGGGGCACGGCGATATCCACCAGGAACATGGGCTTGAAGCGACGCGCCTTGAGCGCCCGCTCCACCATGCCCTTGCCGATGATGGGCAGGGGGCTTGCCGTGGAGCTGATGACGATGTCCGCCTCGTGCAGGTAGTCCGGGATCTCCTCCAGGGTCATTACCTGGGCACCGAACTCCTCTGCCAGCAACTGGGCCCGTTGCAGGGTCCGGTTCGCCACCATCATCCGGGTCACGCTCTGCTCGCGCAGGTGGCGGGCCACCAGTTCGATGGTTTCACCGGCGCCCACCAGCAGCACCTTGGTCTGGGAGAGATCGGAGAAGATACGGCGGGCCAGGCTCACGGCGGCGAAGGCCACCGACACTGCGCTGGCGCCGATCTCGGTGTCGGTGCGCACCCGTTTGGCCACCGAGAAGGATTTCTGGAACAGGCGCTCCAGGGATCCTTTCACCGCATCCGCCTGCTGGGCGTGGGCGTAGGATTGCTTGATCTGCCCCAGGATCTGCGGCTCCCCGAGCACCAGGGAGTCGAGGCCGCAGGCCACCCGCATCAGGTGTCGCACCGCTTCCTCGTCCTGGTGCCGGTAGATGGCGGAGAGCACCTCGCTCGCCTCCAGCCCGTGGAACCGCTGCAACCAGTTCAGCACCTGCTCCCCCTGCCCCTGCTCCAGGCTGCAATAGAGCTCGGTGCGGTTGCAGGTGGAGACGATCACCGCCTCGCTGACGCCAGGCTGCTCCACCAGCTCACGCAGGGCGCGATCGATGCGGTCCGGGCCAAAGGCGACCCGCTCCCGCAAGGCGACACTGGCGGTGTTGTGGTTGATTCCGAGGGCAAGCAGACTCATGGGTGGGTGATGATCGTTTCATGCACAGGGTGTAGAGGCCGACAATTGTACGAGAAAGGGTAAGTCTTTAAAAGCAATACGGCCGCCCCTTATACTGTCGCAAACCTCATCTGCGGAGCTCCACCTTGTTGTTGCGTATCTTCTCCCTCGCCTGCCTGCTGGTGCTGGCGGGCTGTACCACCACCCAACCCCAGCGGGATCAGGTCAACTGGCAGCAGGAGCGCGCCCGCCTCGAACGCCTCA
The DNA here is from genome assembly GCF_027705505.1 of Aeromonas sp. QDB56. Lineage (NCBI taxonomy): Bacteria > Pseudomonadati > Pseudomonadota > Gammaproteobacteria > Aeromonadales > Aeromonadaceae > Aeromonas > Aeromonas sp. QDB56. The sequence continues at coordinate 4,961 of NZ_JAPDBZ010000139.1, read as the reverse complement.
CACACTGGCAGTTGTCGGGCAAGATGGCCATCATCACCGCCCGCCAGAAGGGCAGCGCCCGCCTCAACTGGCAGCAAAACGGCGATGACTATCGCCTCAACCTCACCAGCCTCATCGGCACCCATATTCTGGAACTCTCCCGCACCGGCGGCGAGGTGACTCTGCTCGACAACGACGGAAAACAACACCAGAGCCAGGATGCCGAGCTCCTGGTCTATCAGCTCACCGGCTGGCACATTCCAGTGGCCGGGCTGCCTGAGTGGATCAAGGGATTGCCGGGGCAGGCCGAATTCGAGCTCAACCCCGATGCCAGCCTCGCCAGCGTGCGCGACGGCCAGTGGCAGATCGTCTACGGGGACTATCGGGATCAGGACGGCTATCGCCTGCCCCACCTGCTCACTATGACCGGGCAGGAGAGCCGTCTCAAGCTGCAGATCAACGAGTGGACCCTGGCACCATGATGCACGACCAGGCGCCGATCCGCTGGCCAGCCCCGGCCAAGCTCAACCTCTTCCTGCACGTCAACGGCCGCCGCCCCGATGGCTACCACGAACTGCAGACCCTCTTCATCTTCCTCAACCACGGCGACTGGCTCGAATTCGAGCCGATCCCCGGCAGCGACCAGCTCACCTTGAGCCCGGCCATTCCCGGCGTGCCCGATGAACAAAACCTCATCATCCGGGCTGCGCGACTGTTGCAGAGCCGATTGGCCAGTCCGCAGGGAGCCCATATCCGGCTGGAGAAGGTACTACCCATGGGCGGTGGCATCGGGGGCGGCTCGTCGGACGCGGCCACCACCCTCGTGGCCCTGAACCACCTCTGGCAAGCCGGCTTGAGTGAAGACGAGCTGGCAGAGCTCGGCGTGCAGCTGGGCGCCGACGTGCCGGTGTTCGTGCGGGGCAAGGCCGCCTTCGCCGAGGGCGTGGGGGAGCGGTTGCAACCGGTCGAGGTGCCGGATGCCTGGTACCTGGTACTCAAGCCCGATTGCCATGTGGCCACCGCCGCCGTGTTCCAGGATCCCGACCTGCCCCGCAACACCCCCAAGATGACCCTGGACAATCTGCTGGCAGGAGAGTGGAAAAACGATTGCGAACTGCTGGTGAAAAAGCGCCACCCCGAGGTTGCCAATGCGCTCGGCTGGTTGCTAGAATACGCGCCGTCAAGAATGACGGGCACTGGCGCCTGCGTCTTTGCTCGATTTGAAGACGAAATGGCTGCTCGGAAGGTGTTGGCAAGAGTGCCGGAAGGCTGGGATGGGTTTGTCGCCAAGGGCGAGAACATATCACCACTCTTCGTCACTTTGCAACAAGTGAGTGATTGGGGTATCGCCAAGCGGTAAGGCAGCGGGTTTTGATCTCGCCATTCCTAGGTTCGAATCCTAGTACCCCAGCCAACTCTCTCCTTGTTGAGGCCGCATCGGGAGGTGTTGACCTCGTCGATGTGTCTTGGGCCAATCTGACGTGATGGCGCTCAAGGTGGATTCCCGTCCACCCACCCTGCGGGTGATGAGACGCCATCCTCGACATCGCCCAGAGACCTTGTCCGTCATCTTGCTAAATCGTTTGCCCCCAAACGATACGGGTCTAAAATCAGACTCCCCACATACTGGATGCAACCCCGAGGTTTCAAACCGTGCCTGACATGAAGCTGTTTGCTGGTAACGCAACGCCGGAACTAGCCCAGAAGATCGCAGATCGCCTGTTTATCAAACTCGGCAATGCTGCCGTAGGTCGCTTTAGCGACGGCGAGATCAGCGTACAGATCAACGAGAATGTACGCGGTGGCGATATCTTCATCATTCAATCCACCTGTGCCCCGACCAACGACAATTTGATGGAATTGATCGTCATGGTGGATGCACTGCGTCGTGCTTCAGCTGGCCGTATCACTGCCGTTATCCCCTACTTTGGTTATGCCCGTCAGGACCGCCGCGTCCGCTCCGCCCGTGTGCCCATCACCGCCAAGGTCGTCGCAGACTTCCTCTCCAGCGTGGGTGTGGACCGTGTGCTGACCGTTGACCTGCATGCCGAGCAGATCCAGGGCTTCTTCGACGTCCCCGTCGACAACGTGTTCGGCAGCCCGGTGCTGCTGGAAGACATGAAGGCCAAGAACCTCGAATCCCCCGTGGTCGTGTCACCGGACATCGGCGGCGTAGTCCGTGCCCGTGCCATCGCCAAGCTGCTGGACGACACCGACATCGCCATCATCGACAAGCGTCGTCCCCGTCCGAACGTCTCCCAGGTCATGCACCTGATCGGCGACGTAGCCGGTCGTGACTGCGTCATCGTCGACGACATGATCGACACCGGCGGCACCCTGTGCAAAGCGGCCGAAGCGCTGAAAGAGCGTGGTGCCAAGCGCGTGTTCGCCTATGCGACCCACCCTGTCTTCTCCGGCACCGCCGTTGAAAACATCAAGAATTCGGTCATCGACGAGCTGATCATCACCGACTCCATCCCGCTCACCCCGGAGATGAAGGCAGTCGGCAAGGTCAAGCAGCTGACCCTCTCCTCCGTGCTGGCCGAAGCGATTCGCCGCATCAGCAACGAAGAGTCCATCTCTGCCATGTTCGAGCATTGATAGACCCTGTTGTGACAAAAACCGCCGAATGGCGGTTTTTGTTTTTTTGGGTGCCTGGCGCCAGCCGCCAACCTCCACTCGGCAAGAGACGAAAACCTCGGACGAGCCACCCCACCCGAGCCCTTCTGTCCGGCTTTTCCCCGACCTTGCCGCACTTTGGTTGAGTGATCGCCACTCGGCGGCTAGAATATTGCGTCCCATTGCCCCGGGTCATCCGCCCATGGCAAGTAGCGAGTGAAGACATCAAGCGTGACAAGTCAAATCAAACTGATTGTCGGGCTGGGTAATCCCGGCCCCGAATATGCCAAGACCCGCCACAATGCGGGCGCCTGGTATGTGGAGCAACTGGCACGCTGGCACAATGTCAGCCTGCGCGAAGAGCCCAAGTTCTTCGGCCACACCGCCCGCTTCCTGGTGGACGGGCAGGATGTGCGGCTGCTCATCCCGAACACCTACATGAATCTCTCCGGCAAGGCCGTGGCGGCGCTCGCGCGCTTCTACCAGATCGCCCCGGAAGAGATCCTGGTGGCCCACGACGAGCTGGACCTGCCTCCCGGCATCGCCAAGTTCAAGCAAGGGGGCGGTCACGGCGGCCATAACGGCCTCAAGGACATCATCGCCAGGATGGGCAACAACAATAACTTCTTCCGGCTGCGCCTTGGCATCGGCCATCCGGGCGCCAAGGAGCTGGTCGCCGGCTTCGTGCTGACCAAGGCGCCCAGCAGTGAGCAGAGTCTGATCGAGGCCGCACTGGACGAATCCTTGCGCGCCACCGACATTCTGTTCAAGCAGGACATGACCAAGGCCATGAATCGCCTGCACAGCTTCAAGGCCGAGAAAGTCTAGGCCTTCAGCCTGCATCGCCAGGCAGTTCAAGATGACCGGCCCCTGGCGAGATCCCTCGCCTCGGGGTCAAGCAACACGACACGGGCCGCCCGCGCGGCCCCTTGAAGCATCCATCAACAAGGTAACAATCCATGGGTTTTAAATGCGGTATCGTGGGCCTGCCCAATGTAGGCAAATCCACCCTGTTCAATGCGCTGACCAAGGCCGGCATCGAAGCCGCCAACTTCCCGTTCTGCACCATTGAGCCGAACACGGGTGTGGTCCCCATGCCAGATCCCCGCCTCGACCAGCTGGCGGCCATCATCAATCCGCAGCGTGTCGTGCCGACCACCATGGAGTTCGTGGACATCGCCGGCCTGGTGGCCGGTGCCTCCAAGGGCGAAGGCCTTGGCAACCAGTTCCTCGCCAACATCCGTGAAACCGAAGCCATCGGTCACGTGGTGCGCTGCTTCGAGGACGAGAACATCGTCCACGTGGCGGGCAAGGTCTCCCCGGCCGACGACATCGAGGTCATCAACACCGAGCTGGCCCTCTCCGACCTGGATGCCTGCGAGCGCGCCATCAATCGCCAGTCCAAGCGTGCCAAGGGCGGCGACAAGGATGCCAAGCTGGAAGTGGAAGTGCTGGAGAAGATCAAGGTTGCCCTGGAAAACGGCCAGATGATCCGCGGCATGAAGCTGGACAAGGATGAGCTGGACGCCGTCAGCCACCTCAACTTCCTGACCCTGAAACCCACCATGTACATCGCCAACGTGGCGGAAGATGGCTTCGAGAACAACCCCTACCTGGATCAGGTCCGTGAGATAGCCGCCGCCGAGAACGCCGTTGTCGTGGTCGTCTGCTGCGCCATCGAGGCGGACATCGCCGAGCTGGACGACGAAGACCGCGCCGAGTTCATGGCGGATCTGGGCATCGAGGAGCCGGGCCTGAACCGGGTGATCCGCTCCGGATACGAGCTGCTCAAGTTGCAGACCTACTTCACCGCCGGTGTGAAAGAAGTGCGCGCCTGGACCATTCCGGTAGGCGCCACCGCCCCGCAGGCCGCTGGCAAGATCCACACCGACTTCGAAAAAGGCTTTATTCGCGCCCAGACCATCGCCTTCGACGACTTTATCACCTACAAGGGTGAGCAAGGCGCCAAGGAAGCAGGCAAGATGCGCGCGGAAGGGAAAGACTACATCGTCAAGGATGGCGATATCATGAACTTCCTGTTCAACGTCTAACCCCATGAGAGGCCAGCATTTGCTGGCCTCTTTTTTATCTGGCCAGAGGCGCGATCTGGGTGCGAATGTCGTAAAAAAAACCAGATTGTTGGGCTTTTGCACGATAGCGGCCAATAACTCGCCAAACGCACCCAAATTCGTTTTTTCAAACAAAAAAAGGGTTGACGCCCCAGAGCCAGATACGCATAATTCCGGCCGCACAGTGACGAGGCAACGACTCACTGGAAGCACGGTTGGCTATGTAGCTCAGTTGGTTAGAGCATCGCACTCATAATGCGGGGGTCACAGGTTCGAATCCCGTCATAGCCACCA
>NZ_JAPDBZ010000138.1:0-10655 GCF_027705505.1 Aeromonas sp. QDB56 | reverse complement strand
CGACTGTGCTCGGTGATTGATCCGGGAGATCAGATCACCACTTGGCTAGATAGTTCCCCGATTTGTGCAACAAGGCCAAGAATCCCAAGCACATCACCTTCGCCGCGCCGGTCGTCACCTACCTGATGACCATGCTGGCCGGGACCGGTCACACCGCCTTCTCCACCCTGCCGGTGATCGCCGAAGTGGCCAAGGAGCAGGGCATTCGCCCCTCCCGTCCGCTCTCCATCGCGGTCGTTGCCTCCCAGATTGCCATCACCGCCTCCCCCATCTCGGCGGCCGTGGTCGCTTTCTCCGGCATGCTGGAGCCGCTTGGCGTCGACTACCTGACCCTGCTGGCCATCTGCATCCCGTCCAGCTTCATCGCCTGTCTGCTGGGGGCCTTTATCGCCAACCTGCTGGGCAAGCCGCTGGATCAGGACGAAGTCTATCTGGAGCGCAAAGCCAAGGGACTCATCAAGCTGCGCGGTACCAGCCAGGTTGAGATCAAGCCTTATGCCAAGCTCTCCGTCGGCATCTTCGTCGCCTCCATCGTGGCCGTGATGGCCTATGCCACCGCCATCTCCGGCAACGTCGGCCTCATCAGCAGCCCGCCGATCCCCCGCGATGGCGCCATCATGGGCATCATGCTCTCCGCCGCCACCCTGATGGTACTGTTCTGCAAACTGGACGCGGCCCAGATCACCAACATGCCGACCTTCAAGTCCGGTATGTCCGCCTGTATCTGCGTGCTGGGCGTGGCCTGGCTGGGCAACGTCTTCGTGAAGGGCAACATGGTCGAGATCCAGGCGTTCGCCGGCGATCTGCTGAGCCAATACAGCTGGCTGCTGGCCGTGGTGCTGTTCTTCTCCTCCATGCTGCTCTACTCGCAAGGCGCCACCACCAAGGCCCTGATGCCTGCCGCCCTGGCACTGGGTGTCAGCCCGCTGGCGGCCATCGCCTCCTTCGCCGCCGTGAGCGCCCTGTTCGTGCTGCCGACCTACCCGACCCTGCTGGCCGCGGTCGAGATGGACGACACCGGCTCCACCCGCATCGGCAAGGCCGTGTTCAACCACCCCTTCTTCATCCCGGGTGTGGCCACCATCGCCATGGCAGTAGCGCTCGGCTTCTTCTTCGGTGGTCTCATCCTCTGACCGATGAACCACCCCATGCAAAACGGCCCGAACGGGCCGTTTTTTTTATGCCAGGCCACCGCCGGGCGCCCATGAAAAAGCCGCTCCCGGGAGCGGCTTTCGTCATCCTGGCGGCATCCTCAGGCCGTGGTCTGGCGGGTACCGAAATAATCAGCCAGGAAGTCGTCGAACGACAGGCTGTCACTGCGTTCCCGCTCCCGCTGCTTGGCCAGGGAGTCCCGTGCCTCGCCGGCAAAGTAGGCCTCGTCCCAGTACTGCAGCTCGCCGGCCAGCATCTCTTCCCGGTAGCGGCTCGCCAGCGCATCGCCGAAGCAGCCGTTGTCCTGGCCGCTTGAAAGCAACTGCTTGAGCAGGCGGGCGGAGTAGGTCTGCTCGGGGTCGAGCAGCTTCTCACGGTGCATCGCCAGCGTCTCGCGATAGCGGTTGCGACCGCAGCAGCGATCCAGCAGCGCTGCGACCTCGGCCAGCTCGTCGAACAGCTTGAGGCCGTACTCCTTGAGGCCGATGGCATTGCCCTGCTCATCTTCAAGCGTCAGGCCGGGGCGACGCCCCTCCAGCACCACCTTGTTCTGGTTGCGGCGGTTGCGGGCAACCTCGTCATCCGAGAGCACGGAGGACGGGCGCAACAGGCACCAGACCAGGAAGAGATCGAAGAAGCGGATCTGATCCACCTCGATACCGAACGGGGTAAAGGGATTGACGTCCACCGTGCGCAGCTCGATGTATTCGATGCCGCGCTGCTCCAGCGCATCCGAGGGCTTCTCGCCACTGCGGGGAGTACGCTTGGGGCGGATCGGCGCGTAGAGCTCGTTCTCAAGCTGCAGCACGTTGTCGTTGAGCTGGCGGTACTCGCCGTTCACCTTGACCCCTATCCTGGCGAAGTCGGGATCATGGGTATTGATGGCCCGGCGCAGGCTGCTCACATAGGCGGGCAGGCTGTCATGACTGATCTTGAGCCCCGCCTGGGCGCTGTTGGTGTAACCGAGATCGGACAGGCGCAGGGCGGTTGCATAGGGCAGGTAAAGGGTGCCCTTACCGGTCTTCTGGAACGGCAGGCTGCTCTTGCGCCCCTTGAGGAAGGAGTCGCAGATGGCAGGAGACGCGCCGAACAAATAGGGCACCAGCCAGCCGAAGCGGTAGACGTTGCGAATAAGCCCCATGTACTTGTCGGAGATAAAGCGCTGGCTGCAGCAGCCCTCTCCCACCAGATCCTGCCACTCGCACCAGAAGCTGTCCGGCATGGAGAAGTTGAAGTGCACCCCGGCGATCACCTGCATCAGGCTGCCGTAGCGGTTCTTCAGCCCCTGGCGATAGAGGGTCTTCATCCGCCCGATGTTGGAGCTGCCGTACTGGGCTAGGCGGATGCTCTCCTCGTCACCGACGAAGCAGGGCATGGAGAGGGGCCAGATCCGCTCCTCTCCCAGATGATGAATGGTGTGGCGGTGAATGTCGCCGAGCTGCTCGATCAGGCTCTCGATGGAGTCGGTGGCCGGCGTGATGAACTCCAGCAGGCTCTCGGAGTAATCGGTGGTGATGTTGGCATGGGTCAGGGCCGACCCCAGGCTTCTGGGGTGATCGGTCTGGGCCAGGGTCCCTTCGGGGGTGATGCGCAGACATTCGCGCTCGATCCCGCGCCGGATCCCCTTGAGGGCGGTCACCCGTTCCGGGGTGCCCAGCGCAGCCAGCAACTCGGTGAGCGACAAGCTAGTAGTAGTCATATTCACGGCTCATGTGTGGCCGCCCCACCCGGGGCGGCACTTATTGTTGCGACGCCCCTCAGGGCAGTTGCAGTGGATAGATGGGAAGATGAAGCTCGCTCAGGGGTTTTTCAAGCTTTTGCTTGTCTCCCACCACCACAATCACCATCTCGGCCGGATCCAGCCAGCGGGCTGCACTGGCCTTCAGCGTCTCGGGTGACACCGTTTTGATCAGGTTGTTCTGGGCCTGCACATAGTCCGGCTTCAGGTCGTACATGATCATCTGCAGCAGGAAGCCAGCCTTCTGCCCCAGGGTCTCGTAGGAGAGCACATCCTGCTGGGAGACGGCGCTGCGCATGTAGGCCAGCTCCACCGGGGTCGGCCCGCTCTTGCGGTAGCCGTCCATCTCCTTGAGGAACTGGCGGATGGCATCCACGGTCGCATCGGTGCGCACATTGGCGCCGGTCGCGAAGACCCCCGCCTCGCGGTTGGCCTGGAAGCCCGAGCTGGCACCATAGGTGTAGCCCTTGTCTTCCCGCAGGTTGAGGTTGATGCGGCTGTTGAAGTTGCCACCCAGGTTGAAGTTCATCAGGTTGGCGATGAAATAGTCTCCCGTGGTGTCAAACGCCATGGCGCGGCGGCCGATGCGGATCACCGACTGGGGGGCCCCCGGCTTGTCCACCAGATAGATGCCTGGCTTGGCCTGCTCTCCCCCGGGCTTGAGATCCCCCAGGGTCGGGGCGGCCCCCTGCCACTGGGTCAGGAAGGCGAGACCGGATTCCACCTGCTGGGCGGTCACATCACCTGTCACCACCACCTTGGCATTGGCCGGATTGTAATAGGCCTCATAGAAGCGCTTCACATCCGCCAGGGTCAGCTTCTCCACGTCCGCCAGCGCCCCGTCAGAGGGTTGGCCAAGGCGGTTCTGCTTGCCATAGACCAGTTCGCGGAACGCCTGACCCGCCAGCCACTCGGGTTGCTGCTCGCTCTGTTTCATGCCTTGCAGCATCTGGGTCTTGAGCCGCTCGAAGTCCGCTTCCCGCAGGCCGGGTTGCAGCAGCACTTCCCGCACCAGCGCCAGGGTTTCGGGCAGCTTGTCCGCCAGACTGCTGATGGTGATGAGGTTGTTGTACTGGGCGCTGGAGACGCTGATGCTGGCGCCGAGTTTTTGCAGCTCGTCGCTCAGCTCGGCCTCGGAGAGGCGCGTCGTCCCCTGCTCCAGCATGGCGGCGGTAAGACTCGCCAGCCCCAGCTCTCCCTTGCCTTCGGCCCGGATGCCACCCGGCAGGGCGATCATGATGGAGACGGCCGGGATCTCGTCGCTGTGGGTGCCGATGATCTCGATCCCCTTGCCGAGCTTGCCACGCCAGATGGCGGGCACCTTGACACTCACCGCATCGGCCGCCTTAGGCTGCACGCTGCGATCGAAGTCATCTTTCACCGGCCGCTCGGCAAGCACCTTGTCATGCTTGCTGTAATCCGGCAGCTCCCGCTTGGCGGGAGTGAAGTTCGGGGTCGCGGCCTGCCAGTCGCTCTTGCCCTTGGGCACCACGCTCAGCACCACGGCAGGCTTGTTCTGGATGAACTTGTCGTAGGCAGCCTTGACGTCAGACCCCTTGACCCGGGCGATGGCATCCAGATTCTTGAACACATAGTCGGGATCCCGGGCCAGCACCTGCCCCATGGCAAGCTGGCTGACCTTGCCCTCAATACTGTCGAGTCCCCAGATGGCGGACGCGCGATAGCTACTGATGGCCTTCTCCAGATCCGCGGGCTTGATGCCGCGCTGGGCGAACTCGCCGATCACCTTGTCCACCTCGCCCTTGAGGGTCTTGAGGCTGCCATCCGCCGCCGGATTGGGGTAGGCATAGACCGTCAGGGTACAGGCAAGTTCTTCGCAGGAGTGGGAGGCACCCGCCTCGATGGCCTTGCCGGTTTTCACCAGGGACTGGTAGAGCATGGAGCTGGCAGAGCCCCCCAGCACATCGGCAAAGATGTCCAGCGCCGGCTCCTGCGGGTCACCCAGGGAGACGGTCGGGTAGCTGATATACAGGAGCGGTAGATGCACCTTGTCTTCCAGCGTCACGTAGCGGGTTGCCGGCAGGGTGGCAGGCTGAGGCGTCGGTTCGGCCACGTCCGGACCGCGCGGGATGGAACCGAAGTACTGCTCAATCCAGGCCAGCGCCTGCTTGGTATCAAAGTCGCCGCCCAGGGTCAGGGTCGCATTGTTGGGGCCGTACCAGCGCAGGAAGAACTGCTTGAGGTCGTTGACGTCGACCCGGTCGAGATCCTCCACATAACCGATGGCTTGCCAGGAGTAGGGGTGGGTGCGCGGATAGAGTGCCTCCCCCACCCGCTCGCCCACCAGGCCATAAGGCTGGTTGTCGATGCGCTGGGCCCGTTCGTTCTTGACGGTGGCGCGCTGGATCTCGAACTTCTTCTGGCTCACCGCATCGAGCAGGAAGCCCATGCGATCCGCCTCCAGCCAGAGCACCTTCTCCAGCTGGTTGGCCGGCACGGTTTCGTAGTAGTTGGTGCGGTCCTTGTTGGTGGTGCCGTTCATGTCACCGCCCGCCTCGTTGATGATCCGCATGTGTTCCTGATCACCAACGTGCTTGGAGCCCTGGAACATCATGTGCTCGAAGAAGTGGGCAAAGCCCGACTTGCCCACGGTTTCCCGGGAGGAACCGACGTGATAGGTGACGTCCAGATGCACCAGGGGATCGGAGTGGTCGGGGGCCAGGATCACGGTCAAACCGTTGTCCAGCTTGTACATCTGGTAGGGAATGCCGAGCTTGCCCTCCTGCTTGACCTGCTCGGACACGAGGGTCGGGGCCGCCAGCACGGGAAGGGAGAAGCCCAGCAGCATGCTTAATGGAATGAGTTTGTTCACGGGTACCTCGTGAGTGACAAAAGGGCTAGAAGATCTGACTGGCCAGCAGAAACACCAGGGCATAACGAAGCAATTTGCCGAGCCCGATCAAGATGAGGGAGCGCCAGAAGGAGAGGCGCAGCCAACCAGCCAGCAGACAGAGACCATCGCCGACCACAGGCGTCCAGGCAAGCAGCAGACACCAGTGGCCATGACGTTTGAGCCAACCAAGGGCTTTTTGTTCCCCACGGCCTTGAAAATCTTCCGGTTTTTTCTTGTGGGTGGCGAGCCAGCCGAGCCACCAGGTGGTCATGGAACCCAGGGTATTGCCCAGCGTCGCCCAGAAAAGCAGGCTGGTCATGCTCCACTCCCCCTTGACCGCCATGGCGCCCAGCAGCACTTCCGAGCTGCCGGGCAACAGGGTGGCGGAGGTGAAGGCACTCAGAAACAGCCCTCCCAGCCCCATCCCGGTGAAGTCTATCATCCGGGCTGGCCGTCTGCGGCGGACATGCGCAGCAACAGCTTGCCGCGCACATGGCCCTGCTCGATGGCCTGATGGGCCAGCGCCCCTTCTGCCAGCGTGTATTCACCGGAGACGGTGATCTTCACTTCCCCCTGGCGAAGCAGCGTCAGCATCTGGGTCAGCTGCGTTCGATCGGGATGGACCAGCATGCCGACAACCTCGACACCGAGCTCGGCCCCCGCGTCCTTGATCTGCTGGGCCGTGATGGTGGGTACCGTCACCAGACGGCCGCCCGGCTTGACGCAGGCCAGCGCCGCCTTGCCGCTCTCGCCCCCCACCAGATCCAGCACCAGATCGAACGGACCATCGGTGATCGCCTCGGTGCACCACCCGGCCTGGTGGTAATCCACCATCCGGCTCGCCCCGAGACTATGAAGGAAGCTGTGATTGTCGCCGCTTGCCGTGGCAACCACGTGGGCACCATAGGCGGCGGCAAACTGCACCGCCAGATGGCCGACGCCACCGGCACCGGCCAGGATCAGTACCCGTTGCCCCGACTGCAAGCCACCGTGCTCCAGCAGCCCCTGCCAGGCGGTGAGTCCCGCCAGCGGCAGGGCCGCTCCCTGCCTGAGGCTCACCCCATCGAGCTTGACCAGCTCCTCCTCGCGGGCCACCACGGATTCGGCATATGCACCGGCGGCGAGGGGGAAACCCACCATGCCGCACACCAGTTCCCCCTCGGCCAGAGAGGTCACGCAGGGCCCCACCTTTTCCACCACACCGGCCACGTCATAGCCCGGCGTCCAGGGCAGGTTGTCCTTGTTCTGGGCGGCCGCCCAGCCGAGACCGGCCCGTGTCTTGGCATCGATGGGGTTGACCCCCGCAAAGCAGATGCGCACCCGGACTTCTCCCTCCGCGGGCACCTTGTCCAGGGAAGGGTTGAGCCTGAGTACCGAGGGGTCGCCGAATGCGGTAATCTGTAGCTGCGTCATTGCACAATCCATCCTGTTGATTGATCAAGGGTCAACAGAATAACAGCGAGGACACCATGGCTCGAATGTTTCTTATTCCTCTGTTGCTGGCCCTGGGGTGGTGGGCGTTTCTGCTCTACTTCCGCATTCCGCTCAAACAGGGGGCAAAGGGCTTTTACTGGATCATCGGCATCGGCGGCGGGCTGGCCGCCTTCCTCAGCCTGATGATGGTGCTCACTCACTAGGGTTCAGGGACAAGGGGGAAGAAGAGAAGATGCTGCAGGGACTGAACCATCTCACACTGGCAACCGGCAATCTCGACAGCAGCGTTGCCTTTTATGTCGACTTGCTGGGATGTCGCCCCAGGGTGAGATGGGCACGGGGAGCCTATCTCACCCTCGGCGATCTCTGGCTCTGTCTCTCCTGCGATCCTCCCCAACCGGCCAGAGATTACAGTCATGTCGCGTTTGGCATCTCGTCTGAACAGTTTCCAGCTTTCTGCGCCCGTCTGCGCGCGGCGGGCGTCGTGGAGTGGAAGAAGAACAGCAGCGAAGGGGATTCACTCTATCTGCTGGATCCCGACGGGCACCGGCTGGAAATCCATGCAGGCAACCTGGATAGCCGGCTCGCCTCCCTCAGACAGCAACCCTATGAGGGTCTTATCTGGTTCGACTGAGCCGGATTCACCCCTGCTCGGCACGAAGATGGTAGTGACGATTGCTGCCCTGCCCCAGCACGCCCTGCGCCAGCAGATGCTGGAACACCCGGTCCACCTCCTCCAGAGACAGTGACAATGCCTCTGCCACCTTGCGTTTGCTGCATTTGAGCTCGCCGCTCTCCAGCGCGCCGCGCACCTGGGCGACCACGGCTGGCTCGGGCACGGGTCTGCTGAATGCTGACGGCTCCGGGGTCGGCACTGCGACCAGGGCCTCGGCTTGCGCCTTCTCCCGTTGCCACATCCATTGACGGCGGAAGCGGTTCTCCTCACCGATCAGGCTGACGAAAAAGGCACCAAACGCATCGAGCAGGATAGACAGGAAGCAGACCAGCAGGAACTGCACCTGGCCGATGCTCATGCCCACCCCGTCCGCCAGACTGCTCATCAGCCCCAGCATGGAGGACTGCTCCCCCAGCGGCTTGGCGTCCCGCTCCTGGCGCAGCTCGTCCTGACGCAGCCTGAGCTTGGTGTTGGCCTGCTGCAGACCGCTGACGCCGCTCGAGATACGCGCCATCTCGATGTATTTGCGGGCCGCCTCTTCGTTGAGCTGGATCTGCCGCTCTATGCTGGCTATCTGCTCGTCGAAACGGGCTATCTCCCGCTCGTGACGCGCCTGCTGGCTCAGGATGGTGTTGGTGGCGCTGTTGATGCCGCCGATACTGCCCCCGATGGAGATGGCAGCGAGAACGCTGTAGAACAGCAGCGACCAGAAGGCGCCGCCCAGATCCCGCCTCGCCTTGCACTCGCCGTACTCGTACCAGACGTAGAACTTGCCCAGCTCGAAGATGATGGCCAGCCCGCCGAACAGCCACTTCATCAGGGGGTTTTCGTCGATGGAGAGAAACAGCAGCAGGGAGAAGACGATGGAAGCCAGAATGGCCAGCCCGGTAAAACTGTAGACAGTCGTGAGGGCGAACCATCCCTTGGGGTAACGCAATGCGGCGCAAGCCTGAGTAGTCATGATGAAACGGGAAACATCTGCAGGAAAAGTTGGCTGCCGATTATAGTCGCCACTCCCCCGGAGAGAAGGGCAAATCCCCGAATTCCCGCCGATGGACGATCAGCTGCCCAGAGTGCGACCAAAACGTGCAAATCGGCAGCAGAAAAACACTACAATCGACCCCGAACCTGAAGGACATCTGCGGTTATGCTCGGGTTAAGCCCGCCGCATTACACTCTTTTCCACCGAACACGACTCGAGGACATCATGAACAGAACGACGGCTTTGTTGCTCTCTCTTTTTCTGATCACCGGTAGCGCCCTGGCACAGGACGATGGGAGCCAGACCTTCTCCGTGGATGCGCTGACCTTCAATCTGGACTGGAATGACACGCAGTTTGACTGGTCCCAGAGCAACTGCTTCGATCTCGGGAGCGGTGACGCGGCCGCCGCCGACTGCAAGAGGACCAACCTCAATCTGGAGGACGAGACGCAGCGCAACCAGCCCCCCAGCACCAACCAGATCAGCACGCAACCGGATCAATGATCCCCCTGACAGGAGCCTTGATGCGATGACCCACATGACCATGACTTCCCGCGGCGCACTGCTGCTCTCCCTGCTTCTGGTTCAGGGAATGGCCTTTGCTGCCCCCCCTTCCAAACACGATGACGACATCCGGATCTCCACCGACCAGGGCCGGGTAAGCCTGGATTGGGACGACAAGGAGTACGAGTGGTGGCAGCACAACTGCCTGGATGTCAGCACCCGGACCAGCCGCATCCAGCTCAACTGCGACAACATGGATGGAAAATACCGCGACCATTACAACCGCAGCATTCACAGTGGCAACAACCCGGGTCAGGGCCATGACAAGCCCAGGAACAAGCACGGCGGCAACGGCCACCAAAAACACTGACCAGCATGCCCATGGACATGGTTGAGGGGCCTGTGGCCCCTGGAGTCATGTCCCCTACCAGTAGTTTTCCATGCTGATATTGCCGGGGGCGCGACGCAGGTTCTTGGCAAGCCCCAGCCCGAGCAGGGTCTGCTGAGTCTCTTTCACCATGGCGGGGTTGCCGCAGATCATCACCTGGCTCAACTCGGGGGAGAAGTTCAGCCCCACCCTCGCCTGCAAGCTGCCATCGACGATGGCTGCCGGGATGCGCCCTGCCATCGCCTCCGGCCAGGTCTCACGACTGACGAAGGGAACATAGCGAAAACGCTCGCCATGCTGCTCGGCAAAACTGGCGATAAGCGGCTGATAGCTGAGCTCTTCCCCTTTTCTCACCCCATGTACCAGCACCAGATGCTCGAAGCGGTCGAAGACCTGTCCTTCTGCCAGCATGGCGAGGAAGGGGCCGATGGCGGTGCCGGTTGAGAGCAGCCAGAGATCCCGTCCCGGGGGAATCTCATCCAGGGTCAGGAAACCGGTGGCCTGGGACTGCACCAGCAGGCCGTCGCCCACCTGCAGGGAACCGAGAGAGGGGCTCAGTTCACCGCCGGGGATCTCCACCAGATAGAATTCGTGATAGGGCGTGCCGGGAGGATTGACGAAGGAATAGGCACGCTGGACTCGACGCTCGCCCTGCTCCAGGGCCAGCTTGGTGAATTGACCCGCCTTGTAGGGGGCAAGTTCCGCCTCCACACGCAGGGAGAGCAGGGTGGGTGTCCACTCGATGCGCTCGATGACCCGACCTTCAACCCAGGCAGCCATAAAGGTTCTCCTCCAGAGGAACAGACCTTCACTTTACCCCTTGATCTGAAAATAAAAAACCCGCGCATGTGCGTAATGCCAGTCAGTTAAGCCTGACTGGCATTGTTTTTACTAGGTTTTCTCGTCGCATACTTCTGTGGTTTGGCT